>JAZUCR010000773.1:0-2452 GCA_045639225.1 Victivallales bacterium | reverse complement strand
CGGGATCACGGTGGTGTCCCACGCATACCAGCGGCAGCCGAACTGCGTTTCCAGCAGGTCATACACCCCGTTCTGGGTTCCGTGCCGTTTTCCTCCGGCGATCACCAGGTCTTTTCCGAAATCCCGGATCACCCATTCCTCCGGAGCCAGCTTGGCGCTGTCGATCCCCTGTTTCCGCGCCAGGGCCGTATTGCCCAGCCAGATCGCGGGTCCGGAAACCGAGGCGCTTTCCGGTTCAACGGCGAAATCCGCGCCGGTGATCTGATCCAGATGCAGTTTCAGTTCGTCCGCCGCCTCCTTTTCATATTTGGATGCATAGACGATCTTGTAAGCGGTTTTTCCGCTTTCAGCCAATTTCAGCGTGTCTGCTGTAAGCAGCAGCGCCGTGAAGCTTAACGAAGCCAGAATCAATTTTTTCATATTGTATTTTCTCCCGTTTGAATAGGACCGTTATTTCTTTTCGGGTTTGACCAGCAGGACCTGATCCCACCAGATGCGGTCGGGCTGTTTGGAGCCTTCCGCATAAGCCGGACCGGTGAATTTCAGCGACACCCAGATCTCCCAGACATTCAGACCGGGCATGCCGTCGTCCGGCTGCCAGACCGTCCCCAGGGGGCACTGGCAGAGCCAGTAATAAGTCCAAATAAATGAACCCGGATAGATCCGGCAGACGCCGATGCGGTACCAATGATATTTTTCATCCTTGGCGACCGCTTTTCTCAAATCCCGGCCGATCGCGGTTTTGGTAGCGCGGTCCACCACTCCGGCCGCGGTGGAAAACATTCTTCCGATCCCCGGTTTTTCCAGGCTGTGGATGCTCGATCCGCTGCGGCCGGAATGAGGTTTCGGCGAGATCATGGCTTTTCCCGTCACGGAATCCGGATCATCCACAAACTGATCCGGATAGCCGATTCCCCTGCTCCATTTCAGCTGCGGCCAGCCGAGCATTTTCACCTCGCGCCCTTTGAACTGTTCCGGAACCGGCAGGTTCAATTTGATGAAACAATTCAAATCCGAACGCAGTTTTTCACGCATCTGTTTCTGCCGGCTGCGGGCCGGTTTCAATTTTTCATTGAAATCTTGCAGCAGACGTTCCCGGATGGCCTTGTAACGGACGATCAGTTTCTCCCGGTCTCCGATTTGCCAGTCGGTGTTCCGCAGGATCACAAACAGCGGCGAAAGCAGTTCCCGTTCGACATGGTCGCGGTAAATCGTGCCCGGCTCCGTCAACGTATATGCCTTTTCCAGGTCTTTCCACACCTGACGCATGAAATCTTCCGTGCAGTACGGACGGGAAGGATTGACCGAGGTCATGCGTTCTTTCACCGCCGCCACTGCTTCTCTCAGCCGGTCCAGAAATGCCGTCATCGGCTTTTCCGCCGGACCGTAATAGGCCTTCATGAAATCCGCAATCAGTTTCTTTTCATCCAGCGAAACATCCCACAGCAATTTCAGACCGAGATAGGACTGCAGAACTGCAAAATTCTGCATATTGTCCCCCTCGGGAACCTGGAATTCCGCAAAATACATCGTCACTCCGTTCCGGTGGTAATAACGGATCTCCGGCGCGATCGCGTCCGCCATGGTTTCCACCCGCGACGGATTGAAGAATTGCCCGCCCATGTTCCAATATACCCGGGCAAACAGATTCGCCCCGGTTTTCACCCAGGCATCAAACTCTTTTTTCTGCCCGGCATTGACCGGATGCGTGATCGGCCGGTAGCAATCGTTGTAGCCGTAAAGATTGCACCACTTGATGATGACATTCTTTTCCGGCCGGATGCTTACCGGCGGCTTCGTCCAAGTGGAATACGATTCCGTCCGGATCAGGATCTCCGGATACTTTTCATGCACCCGGCGGGCGATGTCGTTGATGAAGTCCAGCAGCAGCCCCATCTTCCGTTCTTTCTTTTCGACTGCCGCACACTCGGGACAGAGGCAGAGCCTGCCGTCGCTGTCCATCGGCGAGAGGGAATAGATATCCGGCCATTTCGGTTCCGGCAGACTTTTCCGGTCCGCTTCAATCGTCGCAAACAGTTTGGCCGTCACAATATTGCGGACTTCCGGATTGGTCAGGCAGAAATTCCCGCCGTTCATCGCCGCTCCCAGTTTCCCGTGGAAACGTTTCCCCGTCGCATCCATGCTGAAATATTCCGGATGGTCCTTGAAATATTTCTTCGGATTCAGAAAATAATAGAAATTATGCACATCGTAATAACGGTTGGAATGTCTCGGCCAGTATGCCTGATGTCCGTAATCGCCGGACCCGCCGACCCGCTTGCGGAACATCTTTTTCGCTGCACGGATATCGGGCTTCAGCACCCAGGAACTGTGGTAATCATCGAAAATTTCACGCGAATCGAATGACGGTTTTTTGCGGATATTGATCCCGTTCAGGGTCAGATCCGGATCCTTCGGGATCACGGTGGTGTCCCACGCATACCAGCGGCAG
>JAZUCR010000772.1:0-3158 GCA_045639225.1 Victivallales bacterium | reverse complement strand
CTGCCTCTTATCGACTTCCTGTTCGTCAGACCAGTGTTTTGCTACGGCTTCCTTCAGATTCCACCTCGCGATGGACACCCTTGCCGGTCGCTGGGACGTTCCCCCTGTCGGGTCGTCTCGGGACTTTCACCCGTTAGCCGTGCGCCCTGCCGGGCGCACCATGGAAAAATGCCGGAAGAGGAACTCTCTCCCGGCATTTTCACGATCAGCAGGCTCAAGGAGTCCGCCGGATCATTTCTTCCCGCAGACTTTATTCACGATCAGCTGAATAAAGACGAAGAACACGGGAACCAGAATGGTTCCGGCTACCACGGAAAGGGTCATCCCGCCGAAAACGGTGGTGCCCAGACTGCGACGGCTGGCCGCACAGGCGCCCGTGGCGATAACCAGAGGATAGGTTCCCAGAACGAAGGTTACCGCGGTCATCAGCACGGAACGGAAACGGAGTTTCGCCGCAAATTCCGCCGCTTCATACACATCTTTGCCCGCAACATGCTGTTCCTTGGCGAACTCCACGATCAGAATGGCGGTCTTGCAGGCGATACCGAAGAGCAGCACGAATCCGACCTGGGTATAGATGTTGTTGTCGATATGCAGCAGCCAGAGCGAGACGACCGCGCCGAAGAACGCGATCGGGACCGAGAGGACCACCGAAATCGGGAGCATCCAGCTTTCATACTGCGCCACCAGGAAGAGATAAATGAACAGCAAAGCCAGTGCGAACACGATCACCGTCTGATTGCCGGCCAGTTTTTCCTGATAGGACATGTCGGTCCAGGCAAAGGAAAGCGAAGGATCGACTTTGCGGACGATCCGTTCCATTTCCGCCATGGCCTGACCTGAACTGAATCCGGGTTTCGGAGACCCGTTGATCGAGATCGACTGATACATGTTGAACCGCTGGAGATACTGCGGAACGAAATGGAATTGGGGCGTGACCAGCGTACTGAGCGGGATCACCTTTCCGGAAGAATTGCGCAGATAGATCTTGCTGACATCCGAAATATCATTGCGGTATCCCGGCGCGGACTGGAATTCCACCTTGTAGGTTTTTCCGTATTTGTTGAAATCATTGACGTAGGTGTAGCCGAAAGTTCCCTGCAATGCATCGGAAATATCATCGATACTGATACCGAGTTTCATCGCCTTTTCCCGGTCGATCGGCAGATAAACCTGCGGCGAAGACGCCTGGAAGGAGGAATAGACGTTGGACAGCATCGGACTGGAATTGGCTTCCATCAGCACCTGGTTGAGTTTTTTCTGGAACTGCTCCGGCGTCAGCGTGTTGGAACGGTCCTGCAGCATCATCGAAAAACCGCTGACCGTGCCCAGTCCCGAGATCGTGGGTACGCCGAACGGTGCGACCGTTGCGCTGGGGATGTCCTTGACGGCATGATAGAAACGCATCATCACGGCCTCCTGCGTCTGGTCTTTTTTGGGGCGATCCGACCAGTCTTTCAGCATCACGATCCCCAATGCGCTGTTGCTGGTATTGACGCCGTTGATGAGGTTGTATCCGGCAACGAAAATCGAATCCCGGACTTCCGGGATATCCTTGGCCGCCTCCCGCAGACGCGCAACTACCTGTTCCGTTCGGTCCAGAGAAGCCCCGTCGGGCAGCTGGACGGTGACGAAAAAGGTGCCCTGGTCTTCATCGGGGACAAATCCGGTAGGCAGAGCCTTGAAGATTTCGACAGCGCCGAAACCCATGACGGCGTAAAGAATCATCACCAGAACAGATTTTCGGACCAGAGATCTCACCAACGCACGATATTTTTCAGTCAGCCATCCGAACATGGAATCGAACCAGCGGAAGAAAATGAATTTTTTATGATTGGGTTCGGCCGGTTTCAGGATCAGGGAACAAAGAGCCGGACTTAGCGTGAGTGCATTGATAGTGGAAATGGAAACTGCGACGGAAATCGTGATCCCGAACTGGCGGTACATCACCCCAGTGATGCCGGAAAGGAAACAGACCGGCACGAACATTGCCAAAAGAACCAGGGTGGTGGCAATACACGGACCGGTAACCAACTGCATGGTTTTGAGTGCCGCGTCCCTGGGGTTCAGATGCTCTTCGTCCATCAGCCGGCTGACGCTCTCAATAACCACGATGGCATCATCTACTACCACACCGATAGCAAGGATCAGACCGAAGAGCGTGATCAGATTGATGCTGAAGCCGACCACTTTCATGACGGCAAAGGTGCCGACCAGAGACACGGGGATGGCCACGGCCGGGATCAGCGTGGCACGCCAGTCCTGAAGGAAAATATACGTGACCAGGATCACCAGCAGCACCGCGACATAAAGGGTTTCCGCCACTTCATGGATGGAGGCATTGATGAATTTCGTGGAGTCGTAGGTGACCCCGCACACAAGATCGCTGGGGAAGGACGTCTTTTTGATCTCCTCCAGCCGCTCCTTCATGAGCCGGGCGATCTCCAGCCCGTTGGCATTGTTGAGCTGATAGACCGCCAGCAGGGCCGCGGGTTTCCCGTTCAGCGTGGAGATCCCGTTGTAACTCTCGGCTCCCATTTCCACTTTGGAAATATCCCGCAGACGGATCTGCGAACCGTCGGAGTTCGAACGGATGATGATGTTGCCGAACTCTTCCGGATCGGACATACGGCCTTGTGCGGCGACCGAAAAACGGGTCTGCTGGCCTTTCGGGGCAGGGCGGTCTCCCAGCGCACCGGCGGAAATCTGAACGTTCTGGGCGTTGATGGCGTTTTTGACATCCCCTACGGTGATCCCGAGCGAAGCCATACGCATGTTGTCCAGCCAGACACGCATGGAATACGTGAGCGCACCCAGTTCGGAAACATCACCGACGCCGGGGATACGCGCGATCTCGTCCTTGATCGAAATGGACATGAAATTGCTCAGTTCCTTGTCACTGTAAGCGCCGGTGGGCGAATAGAGCGCAATGACCGCCAGCATGTTGCTGGAGGATTCCTTGGTGGTAAGTCCCTGCCGCTGCACTTCCTGCGGAAGCGAGGCTTCCGCCCAGTTCACCCGGTTTTGCGTATTGACGGTGTTTTTGTCTCCGTCCGTCCCGATGTCAAAATAAACTTTGATGGTGGCGGAACCGTCATCCGCGGCAGTGGAGGACATGTAGAGCATATTCTTGACGCCGTTGAGCTGGGATTCGATCG
>JAZUCR010000771.1:0-7945 GCA_045639225.1 Victivallales bacterium | reverse complement strand
ACGGCATTTCGGAGAAAAACCGGATCAAAGTCCTGAACACCAGTTTTTCCGACGGACAAAGCATAGGAGGCAAGAAATGATCGAACTGCCGGATGTATTCAACGGGGGATTCAACGGAACGCTCGCCGAATCGGAACTGCGGAACGAAGCCGCACGGATGCGCCGCATGCACCAGCTGCCTTTCACTCTGGAAGAATGGAAACCCGGGGAACTCCGCGCCAGGATCTGGAAATCCCTCGGAACTTCCGTCGATCATTCCGTCCCGCTGGAAATGAAGATCACCGGAACCATCCGGATGAACGGATACAAGATCCATAAACTCAGCTATCTGAGCCGCCCCGGCGTGCGCGTGACCGGAAATCTTTACGTGCCGGACGGCAAAGGCCCCTTTCCCGCGGTCATCAATATGCACGGACACTGGGAACAGGGACGTCTGGCGAAACGCGTTCAGGAGCGCGGCCACCTGCTGGCGAAATCCGGCTATGTCTGTCTCGCGGTGGATGCCTTCGGTTCCGGCGAACGCTGTCCGGAACACGGTAAATTCGTCTACCACGGCGGACTGCTCGGCGGCGCGGCATTCCAGTTCGGTGAATCCCTGATGGGGCTGCAGCTGGTCGACAACATGCGGGGCGTCGATCTGCTCTGTTCCCTGCCGTATGTGCTGAAAGACCGGATCGGGGCGTGCGGCGCCTCGGGCGGCGGCAACCAGACCATGTGGCTGGCCGCGATGGACGAACGGATCAAAGCCGCCGTGCCGGTGGTCAGCGTGGGAACTTTCGAGTCGTATATCCTCTGCAGCAACTGCATGTGCGAATTACTGCCGGACGGCCTGACCTTCACCGAAGAAGCCGGTGTGCTGGCACTGGTCGCGCCGCGGGCTCTGATGACCGTCAACGGATCTTTCGATTCCAATGCGGCGTTCAATCCGGCCCAGACGCGGATCTCGGTGGACGAAGCACGGCGGATCTTCCGGGCTTACGGCGTGCCGGAAAACATCCGGCAGGTGGTCATGGAAGAACGGCACTCGTTCTCCCCGTTCGCGCAGCGCGCCATGCTGGGCTGGTTCGCCAGACATCTCAAAGGGACCGGAAACGGCGATCCCGTGGAAGACCTGCCGGAGTATGAGGTGCTGGCGGAAAGTGAACTGATGGTTTACAAGGTCGGGAAACGGCCCGCCGACGTGGTGTCGCTCCCCGAATATGTCCGCAAGAAAGAGGATCACTGGCGGAAACATGCGGTGTTCTCCAAGGCGAAACTGCGTTCTATCCTGCGTCTGGAACCGCTTTCGATCCGGCAGAGCCGGGCTTTCTCGCCGCGGCTGGGCTGGGAACGGATTGGTCTGATCGCTTCCGACGGACGTCTGGCGCCGATCCTTTTCAAAGCGCCTTCCGGGAAAAACAAAAAGACGGTCATTCTCGGGTATTGTTATCCGAAATCCTTCCTGATGTCCAGCCCGATGCTGCGCGAACTGGTTGACAGCGGCGCGGGGATCCTGATCATCGACCTGTGGGGTTCGGGCGAAAACGATCTCCGGCTGGACCCGAATTACTGCGACCATTTTTACAACCGCTCGCTGATGTGGCTGGGGAAGAATCTCCAGGGCAAATGGGTGGAAGATTTCCTGCTGGCGGAAACCTGGCTGAAGAGCCGTCTGCCCGGCGCGAAGATCGCCGCGGCGGGATTCCGGGACAGCGTGCCTGCCGCCTGCATGTACGCCGCCCTGCGGAACACCAAGACCGATCTTTATCTGGAACAGGGGCCGCTGTCGCTGGAATATTCCCCCGAAGGAGCAAAACAATTCGGGCAGGGTTTCATCGTGCCCGGCATCCTGACCTGCGGCGACTTGCCCGTGCTGCAGAAAAAAGCCGGCGGAAAAGTGTATTATTTCGGAACAATCAAATAAAAAAACAGAAAGGAAAATCATCATGTCCACGAACAGAAACCGTTCCATCCCGTCTCGCCCCCATTCTCCCGGTAAAGCGATCCGTTTTACGCTGATAGAGCTCCTCGTCGTGATCGCCATCATTGCAATCCTGGCGGCCATGCTGCTGCCTGCGCTGAATAAGGCCAGGGACAGAGCCAAAACCATCCAATGTTCCAATAATATCCATCAATTATGCAAATTCATGCTGATGTATGCCGCTGATAATGACATGCATGCACTCTATTGTCCGGATACTGCAAACAGCAAAGCCTGGATGCATTACGCGCCAAATTCTTCAAGTTTTATCAACTATGTCGTCGGCAGCTGGAAAAGATATATGTGTCCTTCCCCCCATCTGGTAAAACCGAGCGGCAATTCCGCCTATACGGTCGGATACAATTTCAGCCTCGTTTATCAGGCAAACAACAAACTGGACCGCCATCGTTCCCCGTCCAAGACCTTGATGTTTGCCGACTCCGGGACCTCTACAGCCATATCGAACTCGGCAGTATGGATAATCCTGAATCCAAGAACAAGTTCTTCCAATAACTACACCTGGTTATACAGTCTCCGTCACAGCAAAAAAGCGAATATGGGCTTTATCGACGGACATGTGACCACGACCGGAGAAAGGCCGGACGCGGATTGGTTCACTACGGTTTACTGAAATATCTTCAAGACATTCGAATCAGGATCGGGATGGAAATGAAAGTAATCAATTTTTTTGTACTGCTGGTGCTGGCCGGGACCTTGACTGCGGCAGACAAGCTGCCGGTGCTCAACTATACCTTCACCGCTAAAACGATGGCTGACAGCCGGACGCCCGGCATCAATGATGATCCCGGCTTCCGGAAACTCACGGACGGCAAGATCAACCGGGACGGCAGTAAAATCCGGTATGGACGCATCCTGTTCCGGCATATCGAAAACAAGGAAAAACCGGTGGTGATCACCTTCAATTTCCGCAACCCGATCAAACTTTCCGAGGCGAAAGTCCACTATTTCCGGTGGCACAACAGTTACGGGATCAAGTCGATCCGGCTGATCGGCGTGCAGCCCGACGGAAAACGGTTTCCATTGGGATCGGTCACGCTGAACCATCCCTATAAAAAACCGGCATCCGACCCGTTCAACATGTGCGCGGACATCAAATCGGATGACAGCACCCCGGTCCAAAGCATCGATGTGATCTTCACCCGGGCCGGCGGTTATCTGGCACTGAATGAAATCGAATTTTATGGAGAAATGCTCAAGAACAAGGCAAAGCGGATTTTCGGGGCAAATCCGCTGGACGCCAGGCTGGCGGCAAATGCAAAACCCGGACTGCGGCTGTATCGGACCGACGGTCAATTTGTGCTGGAAAACGACCAGATGATCTACGGGATCGATCCCCGGTATTCCGGCGCCGTGAATTATGCCTACGACAAATCGGCGAAATGCAACCTGATCGTGTATTCCGCTCCGGGTTCCGGCTTCGGACCGTTCTTCAACGACCGTTTCTATCCGGGCGGATATGATGTCCGCGACATGTACCGTTATGTTGCCTATACGGCGGAAATTCTGGCCGACACGCCGGAAATGAAACAGATCCGCATGACCGGTTTCGGGAAAAGCGGCATTTACGCCAATGTCAAAATAGAAAAAGTCTATACGCTGAAAAAAGATTCCGCTTTGCTTCAGACCGATTACTCCATCACCAACGGGCAGGACAATGTTGTTCCGCTGGAAAAAGGCTTCTGGACCTATGGCGGCGTACAGGTTCCCGAAGGATACCGGAGACTCGTGCCGGGAGTCAACGGCGTGGAGGCCACCGCGGCTGCCGGACAGCTGGCCGCCCGGGATGTTTCGGCCGGCTGGTACGGAGTCGAGGCGAACGGCAACGGCCTGGCGGTTCTGGTTCCCTGGGAACGCTTGAAGGAAATCTATTGCTGGGCGGCGAACAGTTACAGCGGCACCGTGGAATGCAAACTGGGGATCTACCCGGTCAAGGCCGGCGAATCGCTGAATTTCACCATGGGCATGGCGCCCTTCGATAAAATCGGCATTCCGGACAAGGTCAACGCAGCTGCGGCTGGCGGATTCAACCTGGAACCGGAGTATCCGGTCATACCTTCGGAA
This sequence comes from Victivallales bacterium, assembly GCA_045639225.1. GTDB lineage: Bacteria > Verrucomicrobiota > Lentisphaeria > Victivallales > UBA1829 > SIG94. The sequence continues at coordinate 3,903 of JAZUCR010000771.1, read as the reverse complement.
CTCACATTCAAACTCCGGCTCATGTCGCCCTCGAATTGCGAAGTGCGGATCTCAGGCGGTGTGCTCAGAAACGACAAAGTCTCCTTCAAACCGGTGGCTTCCGGCAAGGTTTCCGGGATCCGCGGCGAAGTAAAATTCAAACCGCTGAAAGTCCGGGGGACAATCGTTTACCGGGCGGAAGTTTTTGAAAATAAGAAAAAGATCTTCTTCGCTGATGCGGCTGCAGCATTCGGCGGCCTGTCCACCGGACTTTACACGCAAGTCCTGCCAGGAGAAAAAATCAAGGACAGCAGTGCGGAACAGGGCAAACTGGATCTGAACTTCAATTCCGGCTCGTACGCCACTCCGCACATCAAGTGGGCCAAGCCGTATGCCGGAGGAAAAGTCAAAGTGCTGGCGGTCAATCCGGAAAACGGCGGGATCCGGGACATGATCGAAATGACGCAGCGGTTCGACCTCGACCTGACCACCAGTTACATTGCCGGACTGTGGAGATTGAGCGGCCATGTCATGAGCCTCAATGTAAAAACCTGCGTCAACGAACTGTCCAGACAGCTCAAAAAAGATTATGACTTATATGTAGTCTCCAATAATGCCTGGCATATCATCGGCAAAGAGAATTCCTCGGTGATTCTGGAAAAAGTCGCCAAGGGCGCCGGATTGATCCTGACCGAACCAGTTCTGCTTCCCCCTCAGCTGGAAAAATACATTGTTCAGCATAAAAAAGCCGGTGTTACCGGAAAAACCGAGAAATGGACCGGGGATTTCCTGGGCATCGATGCATCACTGCTGCCCGCCTCCCGGATCCGCCGTTATGCCAAATTGGGAGACCGGATTTCCGCACAGGCCGGGGAACTGCCGCTGGCCGGGGAATTCACTTACGGCAAGGGCCGGGTCTATACTTTGGCCTACATCGTCACCAAACCGGGAGATCAGAAACAGCTCGCCAAGATAAAACCATCCTTTTTCCTGCCGCAGATGAGTTACGGCCCGCAATCAGCCATTCCTGCGTTCGATTATCATGAATACCAGATGGCATATCTGGGGAAACTTTTTTATGCGGCAGCCGGGAAAAAAACCGCCCTTTCGCAAGGGACGGCACAGGCCATTCCCGGCAAGCTGACCCTGGATCTGAAGACTGCCAAAGCGTTGACCGCCGAAATCGCAGTCACGGTCCGCGATAAATTTTCCGCTCCCATCCAAACCTTCACAGTGAAAAAATCTTTGAAAGCCGGGGAAAACAAGTTGATCCTGGCACTGGCGCCGGACGCAATGGCGGGCCGGCATATCGTTGATGTGATCGTGTCCGGCAAAGGCGGTACGCTGTGGTGGGGCGCGGCGGTCTTCGACAATCCGTCCACGGCGAAAATCTCCGCCGTGAAAGTGCCGTCCCGGATCTATAGGAAAACGGAAAAACTGCCGGTCGAAGTCGCTTTTTCCGGGGATGCGGAAGTCCGGCTTTCGCTGTTCGATACCTGCGGCAACGAATTCTGCCGCGGCAAAGGAGCCAAAGCAGCACTGCCGCTGGCCGACTGCCGCACGCCGGTCGCACGTCTGACGGTCGAACTGGTCAAGGACAAGGTCGTGCTCGACCGGGCAAAGGTCCGGATCGAACTTTATCAGCCTCCGGTCAAGACCCGGCTGAATATCGCGCAGGGCTGGCCGGCGGTCGGCAATCACGCGCAGCTTGCTTTCGTACCGAGCTATTTGGCTCAGCTCAGAAAATTTGGAGTCAACTGTACCAGCGGATCCGGTCCATCACGGGACACCATGAATGTGGAACGACTGATCCGCGACAGCGGCATTACCTATCTGAGTTCCGAAATCTTTACCGCAAAAGATGTCGGCGGCAAATATCCTTTCAACACCAAAATCAAACCCAAAAACAAATTCGACTTGATCCGGAGGCCCTGTCTGAGCGAACCAGGGTTTAAGGGACAGCTTGGAAATGTAGTCGGAAAAGGCTTCAATTTCGGCTATGGGGCAATGATAATCCCGGGTCCGGACGAAGCGAATATGATCGGAGAATGGGACGGCTGTTTCTCGCCCCACTGCCAGAAGGAGTTCCGGAACTGGCTGAAAAAAGTCTATCCCTCGCTGGATGACCTGAACAAATCCTGGGATTGCGATTTCAACAGCTGGGACGAGGTCATAGCCCTGACCGCCGCAGAGGCCCGGCAGAAAAAATCATTTGCCGGCTGGCTGGATCACCGCACCTTCAACGACTGGAACCGTGCCGATGCCTACCGGATCATGATCACAGCCATGGACAAAGCGTCCGGCGGACTGATGTATTCCCTTTCCGGGACTTCGGAGACCAATCCGTGGAATGCCTGGGATTATTATCTGCTCATGCCTTATCTGAAGAGTCTGGCTGCCTATTCCGGCGAACAGACCATCCAGCACCGGAGTTTCGCACCGCACAAGCTCTCCTTCATGCCGTGGATCGGTTATGACGGCAGCGGCGACAGCTGCCATCACCGGATCATTTTCGGTCTGATGCAGGGTGCTACCGGATTCAACATTTTCGGCAATTTCAACATTCAGCCCGATTTTCAGATCTCACCCAGAGGCAAGGAACTGATCGAAGTGCTGGACCTCTACCGCAACGGTCCCGGCGAAGCCATCATGCGGATGGATACCAAAACTTATCCGGTCGCATTCCTCTATTCGCCCGCCTCGATCAAGCTGGACTGGATCATCGGGCTGAACAATCAGCGGAAAAGTTCCACCGAGGGGTTCAAGCAGCTGGTCGGCGATGCCGGACTGGCCTATGACTATGTCGCTTACGGACAGCTGGAAAAATCCGGCGTGCCGGAAAAATATCAGGTGCTCTTCCTGCCCATGTGCGCCGCCCTTTCGGACCAAGAAACGGCCGCCATCGAAAAGTTCGTGCAGCGGGGCGGCATCCTGATCGGCGATTTCCTCGCCGGCACCTATGATTCCCATGGCAAAAAGCGCACCGTTCCGGCTTTGAACCGCATGTTCGGGATCAAATCCTCCGGCAGCTGGCAGAAAAAATTGATCACAGTCACCGGCAGCGGTCCGCTTGACGGCGTAAAGATCAAGGCTGATTTTACGGAAACCGAAGTCATGCCGACGACTGCGGAAGTCATCGGAACAGCCGACGGCAAACCGGCCGTCTTCGTCAACCGTTTCGGCAAAGGCAAAGCCGTATATTTCGCCGCCTCGGCGGTCTGCACTTTCGGCGACTGGAAGGAAATGCGCTACAGCAAAAACAATCTGCTGTCCTCACGCACCCTGCTGGGCTATATCGACGGGTTCTTCAAGGAAAAAGGCATCCGGCCGTTTGCTCTGGCGCCCACGTTGAGGGGGACCACCCTGTATTTGAGGGAATCCGGGAATGCGGTCATTCTGGGTGCGGTCCGCGACCTCGCCCAAACCGCTATGTTCGGCGACAAAAAAGAAAAACATGAGATCCGGCTGGCAGAAAAACGACATGTTTACGATATGCTTCACCACCGGTATCTCGGTCACGGCGACAGTTTCACGTATGAATTTGCGCCGACGACGCAGGCGGTCTTCGCCCTGCTCCCGTATAAGGCCGAAGGGATCGAAGTCGAGTTCAAACCCGACGGCGCCGAACTGACGCTGCTGGCCGATACGGACCGGTTCGCCGACCATACTTTCCATGTGGAGCTGATCGACGACCAAGGGAAGATCAATCCGGCTTTCAACGATGTCGTGCTCGGCAAAGGAAACAAGGCCTTCTACCGCTTCCGCAAGCCGCTGAACGCCCGCGGCAAATGGAAACTGCAGGTCCGCGAAGCCCTGACCACCGCGACAAAAACGGTGGAACTCCCGTAAAATCGAGTAGGAGGCCGCGCCTTATTGGGGCGGCCGCCCTCTCACACCACCGTACGTGCCGTTCGGCATACGGCG
>JAZUCR010000770.1:0-7468 GCA_045639225.1 Victivallales bacterium | reverse complement strand
GTCAATTTCCTGAAACGGTTTTCGCATGCGGGGTGAATGATGAAAAAAGTCACGGTAATGGGCATGTATATCAAAAAAGACGACCCCATCGGCGATTCCGACGGCGGAACCGCGTATGGAAATCTTTTGAACTATCCGGGCGTTCTTTCGCGGAAAATGCTGGAAAAAGAAGGATTCAAGTTCTTCTCCGAATCGGAACTGCCGCCGGAACAGGCGGATATCGTTTTCTGTGTGGACTTGACTCCGGAATTGTGGGAACGCGTCAAAGCGCTGCCGCCGGCCGTTCATAAGATTCTGCAGGCGTGCGAATCGCCGATCTACGCACGGCTTTCCCATTTTGCCGGTGCCGTTCTGATGGATCCCTGTTGGGACCGGATCATGACCTGGAACCGTTCGTACGAAGCGGACCATATTGTCCATTACGATATTCCCGTGGCGGGAAAAAGCGTTTCCGAACCGTTGACCTCACAGCCGGAAATCACTCCGGATTTTCTCGCCCGTCCGGGTGCAGTGATCTCGTCGTTCAAGCGGGGCGACACCCGCGGCATGGCTCCGCAGCGCGATGCGTTGTATCGGAAACTGGCAGGGCAGGGGATCATTGACTTGTTTGGAATGAACTGGAAAGTCGATCCGGAGCAGCACGTTTTCGGCCCGGCGGACAATAAGCTGAAAGTCCTTCAGCAGCATCCTTTCGCTCTGGTGATCGAAAACATCTGGGCGCCGGGTTATGTGACGGAAAAACTGCCGGACTGCATTCTGGCCGGCATTCCGGTCATCTACTGGGGGGATTTCCCGAATGCGCAGCGTTGTTTCCCCGATACTTTTATCCCGCTGGAGGATATCTCGGTTTCCGGGGTTCTGAAGGCCCGGGAAAAGCTCATTGCCGATTATGCCGATTTCCGGAAAAACGTGCTGAAATGCAGGGAAGAGTCCGATCACTGGTGCGATTCCTATCTTGAAGCCATGCGGAAAGTTTTTCTTGCTGTTTGAAAAATACCGACGATGAATTATATTACCTGAATATCTGTTGAAAAAAGTTCACGGAAGGATGGAATATGAGTTGGCTGAAGGGATTATCTTTTTTTGAAAAGATCGCCTATTGCTTGATTTTGACCGCAGCGGTATTCTGTTTCAATTATGCCGACATAGATGTCACATCCATTCACGGATTGGCTTTCCTGGATGCGGTAAAATCCGGCAAGGTTCTGCAATTCTATTCCTTTGCCATTCCTTACCATGCAGTTCCGCCGGTCTATGATATCGCTTATTACTTTTTTTTCGGCATTTGGGAACTGCCGCTTTGGTTGTCCGGATTGATTCTCGATCAGCCGGTCCCTGTCTGGCTGCGGATCGTCTGGTGCAAAATCCTGCTGGCGCTGCTGTATTTCATCGCCTGTTCGCTTACCTCGAAGCTGATCGGACACGTTGCTTCCGGGGATGATGCGGAAGAATATCGTCTGTGGATGCCTCTTTCATTCTTTGCCGTGTTCACCATCTTCATGATGGGGCAATATGATGTTATTTATCTGGTCATCATGCTGTATGCCTTTACTTTGATGATCGAAAAACGATTGATTGCAGCCGCCCTTTTGTTTGGAGTGTCGGCTCTTTTCAAATACTTTCCGGTGTTCGTCGCTGTGCCGGCGTTTCTGCTGGTTGAAAAACGAAAAAGCCGTTTGTTTCAGTATTTCGGCTGTATGATCCTGCTGATTATCGGCGGCAAGTTTTTGTCCATATTCGACCAGACACCGGCTCTGGCGGAAATCCGCAAAGCTTTTTTCAAGCACATGTTCGGCCGACTGCTGGCTCCGGAGATCGTTTTGGGCAGCGGTAAAGCGGCATTGTTCATAATTTTATATATCCTCATCTGCTTCTGGGCTTATGCCTGCACCGATCCCGAAGGAAAATTTCAAAAAGAAAAAATCCTGTATTTCCCGTTCCTGGTCCTTTGTTCCTTGTTCTTATGTATTTTGTGGCATGTCGGCTGGCTGCTGCTTCTGCTTCCTTTTATTGTGTTGGCCGCAGCATGGAATCCTCGTTTCAAGGTGGAAATATATTATGCTTCCCTGTTGCTTTTCGGCGGCGCCATGGTGTATATTTCCGGATGTGAACATCAGCATGAAGCCTGGTTCAAGCATTCACCGATTGTAAATTTGCTGCCGAAGATGGAAGCTTTTCCCGATGAAGCGAAATATACTTTCATATCCTTGTTCAATCATTATGAACTTGTTTCGATGCTCTTTCTTTCATTGATTGTGAGCGGGCTGATTCTTCTGGCAATTTTTTCCTGGCCGGGTTGGAAGAAAGAGAGTCCGCCGCCGGAAAAACGCCTTTTCCGGTGGGAACTATGGCTCGGGTTTGGCATCATTCCTGTCCTGGTTCTGTTTTTTGTTTCTTTGCATCTGCTGTCGGTCCGGGGCGAACGGAAACTTTTCGCAGCCGGCTCTCCGGTGTTGAAATCCTATCGTCCCAGCTGGAAAAAAGAAAAGGAATCATTTACAAATCCGGTCATCGTGAATGGGATTCATTTGAAGCAAAAACAGTTTTCGGCTGCTTTGTGTCTGGTGCCGCGTGATCCGAAAGGGTTTGAAAAAAATTCTCCTGTCCATCCTGACCAATATGATATGCCGCTGCCGTCCTTTGAAGGCATACACGCCGATTTGAAAGCGGTTCATCTGATTTTCACTGATCCTCTTCCCGAAGCTCCGAAGATTGCGGCATACACGCAAGCCGGTAAGCAAATCCCTGCGGAGTTGATTTACAGAATTCCTGATCGGCATGTTGTCATATCAGTCAAATCCGCTTTGATTCCGGCGGCGGTTTCCATGCGTTCAAACGACAAGCCGCCGAAAGTTGAAGAATATTATCTTGAATTTGACGAAAGGGCAGGGGAGAAATGAGAATAGCGGTTGCAGGCGCCAATGGCTGGCTGGGTTCAAATATTGCAGGGGAAGCCATACGAAGATTCGGTCGGGACAATGTGCTCTGTCTGCACCGTCCAGGCGCTGATTTGTCCAGGCTTCATAATTCTGTGACCGATCCGCTGTGCCGGACTGCTGATTGCCAGCTGGAAGCATTGAGGGACTTCCAGCCGGATACGGTCATCTGTACTGCATGCAGTTATAAAACGAAATCGGAATATATAGAAGAAAGCATTGATGCAAATTATGCTTATCCTGCCAAACTGTTGATTGACGCCCAAGCAACCAATTGTCCGGTTTTTATCTCGATTTCCACCAGTTTGCCTCGGAATCTGAATCTTTATGCATTTACTAAATCGCAATTCAGCGACCTGGGTAAATTTTTAGTGAAACAGGGTAAAATTTCTTTCATATCCTTTCGCTGCGAAGCGATTTACGGACCGGATGAACCATCCAACCGGTTCATTTCCAATGTAATATCGAAATTGAAAACCGACAGTCCGCTTGCGTTGACGGTCGGGACCCAACATCGGGATTTTGTCTGGATCCATGACGTGGTCGATGCCTTGCTGTTTTGCGCCGCAATCACCAATCGGGAAAAGAATTTTCTGGAAATTCCAATGGGATCCGGCGCCGCACCGGAGATCCGGGAAATTGTTACTTTCCTGAAGGATCAGCTGCATTCCCGGTCGGAACTGTGTTTCGGAGCGGTTCCCATGCGTGAAAATGAACCGGATCTTTGTGCGGATCTGACATTGCTCCGTTCTTTAGGATATCCAGGAAAACCATTGTCCTGGAAACAAGGATTGCTGAAATTGATCGAAAAGGAGAAGTTGGAATGAATCTTTTGATTACTGGCGGCTGCGGATTTGTCGGCAGCAATCTGGCGGCTCAGGCGCTTCGAAGGCATGATAAGCTGACGGTTTTGGACAACCTTTCCCGGACTGGTTCTGGAAGTAATCTGGAATGGCTCCAGTCCCAGGGCGATTTCAAGTTCATTCGTGGAAATACTTTTGATCGGGATACGGTGGATTCTTTGTTCAAGACTGACCATTTTGATGCGGTTTTTCATTTGGCCGGCCAGGTTGCCATGACAACTTCGATTTCTGATCCCCTGCTCGATTTTCGGACCAATGTCTGCGGTTCTTTTTATCTCCTGGATGCCATCCGGCGTTTTTCCCCGGAAACTCAGATCGTTTATTCCTCCACGAATAAGGTCTACGGTGACTTGGAACAGTATTCGTATGAGGAGACGTCCACCCGTTATGTATGCAGGGAATATCCCGCCGGCTTTCCGGAGACCGTTCCTTTAGATTTCCATTCTCCCTATGGCTGTTCCAAAGGGGCTGCTGATCAATATATGCTGGATTTCTATCGCACTTACGGTGTCAAAAGTGTGGTTTTCAGGCATTCATCCATGTATGGCGGACAGCAGTTCGCAACCTATGATCAAGGCTGGATCGGCTGGTTCTGTCAAAAGGCCCTGGAACAGAAAAAGTCTGATCCAGTTCCCTTTACGATTTCCGGCTCCGGGAAACAGGTCCGCGATATTCTTCATGCTGATGATATTGTCCGTTTGTATTTTTCTGCAGTGGAAAACCGGGACAAGCTGGCCGGACAGGCGTTTAACATCGGCGGCGGTATTTCACAGTCCCTTTCTCTGCTGGAATTGTTCGCTTTGCTCGAAGAAAAGTGCCGAATAAAATTAGCTTATACGAAACTTCCTCCTCGGCTCAGCGACCAGAAGGTCTTTGTCGCTGATAATACGAAAATCACTTCGCTGACTGGCTGGAAACCCCGAATTTCCGCATCCGAAGGTATTTCCAGAATGCTGGACTGGCTGGAGAAACTATGAAAACAGGTATTTCCATTATCATTCCGTCCTATCAGGAAGGTGCAAATCTCCAGCTGCTGCTTCCCGATATCCATGCGGCTTTGCGCGAAATCAGGATTCCGTATGAGATATTGGTCGTTGATACCCAGCAGCCGATGGATCAGACACCCGAAGTCTGCCGGAAATTTCAGGCTTTTTACTGCCCGAGGGAAAGCGGCAATTACTACGGCGATGCTGTCCGCACAGGACTATCGAGAGCACAATACAGTTTCAGCGTTATCATGGATGGTGATGGTTCTCATAATGTTCGGGACATTATCCGGATGTGGGAGCTTATGGAACAGGAAAAACTTGATTTGGTGATCGGTTCGAGATATATTGACGGCGGTGGTTCTTTCAATGGCCCTGTTTCAAAATTCATGAGCTCATTGCTCAATTTTGTTTTCCGGATGGTTTTTCATATCAAGGTTCAGGATTTTTCCAACAGCTTCCGCATGTACCGGTCCGAGCAGTTGAAACTTCTCGATTTGAGATGCAATAATTTCGATATCGTGGAAGAAATTTTGATTCGCCTGGCCGATCAGAAGGATTTCCGTTTCAAGGAGATCCCGATTATTTTTTCAAAACGGAAAGAAGGAGTTTCCAAACGGAAACTGATCCCCTTTATCGCCAGTTATTTGGGCACGATCTGGCATTTGAAGAACATATGCAAAAAAAGCAAACCTTTGTGATCAGTAGCTTCTTGTCCCGTAAGGCGTGACGCCGTCCGGATAATATTGCGGATTCTTCGGCGACAGTTCCCGCGCCTTGTTCAGCGCCGCTTCCGCTTCGGCTTGCCGGCTCGGGAAAAGATTGAGGATCCGGTATTTGCGGTAATAGTAGGCGGACCGTTTCGGCGTCAGCCTGATCGCGTGGTCCAGCATTTCCAGCGCATCCTTGGTGTAGTACGGTCCCTGCGTCTGAAAATAGCTTGAGACTGCCGCATACGGGAACGGCGACCGCGGATCGCATTTGGCGAGCGCATCGCGCACGTCGGCTGGTTCGATTTTCCGTGCCTTGGCCGGATCGGCCGCGAACCGGATATCCGTCATGGAATGGAGGACGTCGTAATTCATTTCCGCCTTGATCACCGGCGGCAGAAAGACCAGCGTGATTCCCGCCGCAGCGGCCGCAAACAGCAAACCTGCTGCGCGCGAAACTTTTGATGCTGTCACTGCCGACGGCAGACGGTTCACCAGCGGCAGTTGCGTTTTGCTCAGGACCAGGACGGCCAGAACGACCGCCAGACCCCAGGAGCCGGCGGTTTCGTAGTTGAGTTCGAGCATGGAATGCAGTGTCCAGCCGCCGATTCCCCAGACCATCGCAATTTCGGCGGCCGCAAAATTCGGTGATTCTTTTCTGCAGCGGCGGGAGAGGGCGATCAGTGCCGCAATGAGCGGGAGTGCCAGCAGCAGCGCGGAAAGCAGGAAGACCGGTATGCCGCACTGCGAGCCGAGCGTCAGAATGAAATTATGCGGTGAATGCGGCGCTTCGTCGTTCACCACGTTTTTCAGGATCAGGTAATCATTGAGGAATTCTCCCCAGCCCGCGCCGGTGAACGGACGGATCAGCATCATGCGCAATGCCGCCTGGAAATAATCGAACCGGATCAGCATGGAATTGAAGCCGCGTCCGAACTTGACCAGCAGAACGAACGCCGCCAGACCGCACGGAACCATCGACCAGAGCAGGATCTTCCATTTGCGGGTGAGGTTGAGGCAGGGCAGCACCAGAAATCCGCCGCCGAGCAGTGCCAGCACCCCGCCGCGGCTCCCCGTCTCCTTCAGCAGAAACAGAAAGACACCCAGACACGGCAGCGTCAGAATCAGTTTCGCCGGGAGCGGCGGCGTGACACGCTGTCCCACATTCCACAGCAGCGCCAGCGCCAGCGGGAAGATCATCACCAGATATCCGGCATAGGAATTGCAGATGGAAAAATCGCCGGAAACGCGGGATTCCTTCAGCCGGTTGCCGAATTGTCCTTCCAGAATCGAGACGCCCGTTTTGGCTTCTTTATCCTGAATGAATTTCAGCGTATCGTCGAATCCGGTCAGATACTGGCTGATGGCGGAATAAACGGAGAAGACCAGCCCGGTGATGATCGCCCCGATCAGACACTTGGCAAAGTCGCGGTCGCTTTCCAGCACCCGGATCAGCGCCAGCGCCCAGCAGAGCATGCCCAGCACGTGCGCCGTGTTCAGCGCGGCAAAATCCCAGGTGGTGCAATGGATCCAGCCCGGCAGGGTCGCGGCCATCGTCAGCAGCCACAGCCAGCCGTAGACCTGCAGTTGCGCCGAGGGCTGTTCCGGACGCGGCGTAAAGAGGATGGCGAGCGCCAGCGTGACTGCGGCGAAAAAGGAAAAGAGCAGCACCGGCCACGCCGCCACGATGATCCCCGCCGGGTCGGTCCAGTAGGTCATCGGCATTTCCGGAATGCCTGCTGTGGTGCCGAATTTCAGCGGCAGCAGAAAGGTCAATATGATCAGACAGGTTTTCGGGATCCGGGGAAGGAATTTTTTCATGTTTGCCCTCGGCGTTTCAGGCTCGCGGATGGGCTTTGGCGTAAACCGCCTTCATCCGTTCAGAACTGATATGAGTATAGATTTGGGTCGTGCTGAGATTGGCGTGGCCGAGCAGTTCCTGAACGCTGCGCAGGTCGGCTCCGGCATCCAGC
>JAZUCR010000769.1:0-2023 GCA_045639225.1 Victivallales bacterium | reverse complement strand
CCCGGAGAATAGATTATCAGGACGCCTTCGCAAATCTCCATCCCCTGAGGACAATGACAATGGATATTGACCACCGCGTCCGCACCGGCCCGGGCAAAAGAGCGGTAAAGCTGTTTCACCCGGGGCGAGGGAATGGGATTGTGTTCATTGCCGCCGTGGACAACGACCAGCAGAATATCACTGTGCGCCTTCTCTTCCGTGATCTGCCGGAGATTGGCAAGTTCATCCATTGCATTGGTTCCGGCATGATCCCCCCAGGCACAGCCGAATTCCTGCTCGCAGAAATTCAGGATCGTGACCCGGAACCCTTTCCGGCGGAGATGCAGCGCTTTCGCCGCCGCTTCCTGGTTTTTTCCGGCTCCCACGGTTTTGATTCCGGCTTTTTTCAAGACCTCCAGGGTGGACAGAATCCCGGATTCTCCATGGTCTCCGGTATGATTGTTGGCCAGCAGTGCAACCTCGATTTTCCCTTTTTTCAGAAACTCGCAGCATCCGGAAGGAACTCTCAGATGCGGTCCGCATTTCAGAATCGGGGCAGGGACATCCGTCAGGACCGCTTCCCATTGGGCAAGGCGGAGATCCGCCTGGTCGAGAACCGGCTGGATCTCTGAAAGGATCTCTTGGGAACGTCCCTCCAGGACATCTGTTTCTCCCCCGAATCCGGGACAGATATCACCGGTCACGGCGATCCGGAACGGTTTGCCCGATCCCTTTCTCCATTGAATTGTGCCGTTTTCCGAAATCATATAAACTCCTTTCATGGTTTCCAGAAGCCGATCCGGTAAAACCGGAACCGGGCAAATTCCCGGTCGTCGGTCACCAGAACTGCATCGCAGACCTGTTCTGTGATTCCTTTGAGGTCTGTCGCATATTTTTCCGTGGTGTATGGTCTGATCTTCCCGAGTCTGGTGCTGCGCAGGACCTTCCCGTTCACATCGCGGATCTCCACGGCGGATTCCGCATCGCAGAGCTTGCGCAGTCCGGCATCATCCTGCGGGACGAGCATGATCTTGAGTTCCATTTTCTCATGCCCGGCAGGAACCAGCGGACCTTCCGTGAACGCAAAAACATCCAGCGGCCGTCCGTTGGGCTTCAGGGCGATCTTCCAGCCGTTGTCCTGTATGATGCCCCTGATGCCGGCCTTCGCATCTTCGGCATTTTGGTGGAGCGTGACCGACCGCCAGATGCCGCCTGCCTGCGTGTGGTCGTAAACATGAATGGCGATTTCCGCTGTCTCTCCTTCCGTCACATTGTCAAGCGCGAACTGGAACGGTTCCAGCCAGCCGTTATGATATCCGAGATATTTGCCGTTGCAGAAAACCCAGGCTTCCTCGTCTGCTGCCCCGATCCGGAGAACCGGTGTCTTCATCCCTTTCGGAATACGAATGTTCTTGCGGTACCACGCACAGCCGTCGTAGGGAAGCCCCTGAGGCTCCCAGCATGCGCCGGTACGGATATCGCGCCAATGATCGAATTTGAACCCCCTGCGGTTTTCCGGAGCAGACATGATCGAGTTTTCCTCCGGATGGGGCGGGATCCCTCTGTTGACCCGCGGCGGAACCGCCGTAAATTCCGGAAGGACCCTCTTCCCCGTTTTCATCTCTTCGCAAAGCTGAACGATCGCTTCGCGCATCATGTCATACCGGATCCCCGGCCAGACTCCGTTGCCCACCATCCAGGGGATCCCCTGCGGCTGAACGTAGGCATCGGCACGGTCGCGCAGGATCGTCATGAAGTTTTCCGCATTTTTCTTCGCTGATTCATTTTTCGTGGAGGCGACCGCATTGTCCAGCATTCTCAGGTATTGACGGTCGATGACGGAGTTGCGGAAATCGTCGGCCCGCATGGTCGGGATCTTCACCTGTCCGGGTCCCACCATGGCGTGAAGTATGCGCGGCATGCTCATTGACTAGTCGATGAAAATTCGATACAGGCTTGTCAGTAGGAACTGTGAGCGAAAGACAAGGGTGTCCACCGCGAGGTGGAATCTGAAAGAAGTCCGTAGCGAAATCCCGGTCTGACG
>JAZUCR010000768.1:0-11428 GCA_045639225.1 Victivallales bacterium | reverse complement strand
AGACAAGCCTCCAGATCCTCATGACGGAAGGCTCTTGTTGTGATTTCCATGAAATTTCTCCTCTCCTGTATCTAAAACGGAACTTAAGCTTTCAGATAGGTATCGAACCAGTCGGTGATTTCTTTCAGTCTGACCGTTTCCTCTTTGTCCATATCTCAGAGTCCAGCTTTATCCAGCAGCTGCCGGGCGTTATTGTAGAAAAAGTCCTCCGCATGAGGTGCAAAAAAAGGATTTTTCATCAGTTCGGTCCAGCGGGTGACGAATCTGCCGGCCGCATTCGGAGCAAAAGCGGTATCGGTCCCGAACAGGAAATGGTTCCATGCCAGCCTGGAAGGACGCAGTTTGTCGATCAGGTTGTAGGCTTCATAACCCAGTCCGCAGGAAAAATCCAGATAGATATTGGGGAACATGAACGCCATTTCCAGCGCTTCCAGTGTCCACGGATAGGCGGTATGCGCCAGAATGAAGGTCAAGTCCAGAAAGATCCTGGCCGGATGATCGAACAGCACCGGCTGTCCGTATTTTGCATTCAGCGCGCTCATCCGGTTGATTTTTTCTCCGAGCTGCGGACGGACGCCCAGCATGCCGGTATGGAAAATCACCGTGGCTTTCAGGTCGTTGAGTTTTTCCCACACCGGATAAATCATCGGATCGTCCGGCGAATATCCATGACCCGGCCACATCTTGAAAAACCTTACGCCGCGGTCATAATATCTCTGGATCTGCGTTTGCGCCTCCATCACATTGCGCGGTTCGATATACGCCGCCATCACCAGCCGGTCGGGATGCGCGGAAACGAATTCATAAACCCGTTCATTGAATCCGGTCATGCCCAATTGTGTATAGCGCGGATGGTCCGGCGTGGCCAGCACCATGGATTTTTCGATCTGGTATTTGTCCATCTCGCGAATATACTCTTCGTTTTTCGAAAAATCCGCATCAGGATGATAATGGGTGTGAAAATCAATGTACTTCATTTTTTTTAGTTCCTTTCCTGTTTTCACAACAGCGAAATCCAGATTCGCGTTCTCTTTTCAGTATAGCATGGAACTTACAGAAAAACAAATCCGATTCAACAAAAGAATATATAAAATTAAATATAAAACATATAATTTTGCACGGAACGAAAAAAAGCCGAAAAAAATGCTTTCGCCGGATCCGTCCGGCTTGAAAAAAAACTTGCCGCAGATTAAGGTACCGTTTTATAACGTTAAAAGGAGGATCCCATGCATACATCCGATACGATAAACCGGAAACTGGTCCGGTTGATCAACGGGCAGACCCGGCATTGGTATTCGACCGTCCGCGAATCCAGCCTGCTGTGGTGCAAATTCATCGGATCCACATACTGGCCGCAGGATTACTGGATCCATCACCGGATGACTAATTATCTGGATGTCCAGATGGTGGAAAAAGGAGAGCTTGCCATTCTCAGCGGGAACCGGCAGATCCAGGTGCCGGAAAAAACCATCGCCCTGATCCCGCCGGGGGAATTTACACTGAAAGCCGTTTCTCCCGGCGGCGTGCAGAAAAAACATCTCGGCATGACCGGCCAGTTCTGTCTGCATAATCTGGCCGGTCTGGGACTGGATAAAACACTGCTGCTCAACAATGCCGATCACCGGTTCGAAGAAGCCTTCGACCGTATCTTTTTTCTGGCGGGAGAGCAGGATCCGGCCGGGATCCACGAATATTCCGCCATGGTCTTCAAAATGATGCTGATCCTTTCCTCCCTCGCCAAGGACAGAGATCTGCCCCAGCCCCTCGCCGATGCCAAGTATTTCATCGAGTGCAATTTTGCCCGCGACCTGGATCTGCAGGAGATCTGCAGCCAGGCCGGATGCGGAAAAACGGTTTTGCAGAATCTGTTCCGCCGCTGCCTGGACACGACTCCGATAAAATACCTCGCGCGGGTCCGGATGAAATATGCCGAAAAGCTGCTTCAGGAAAGTGAATATCCGGTGCAGATCATCGCTTCCATGTGCGGCTTCCATAATCCGCTGTATTTTTCCAACGTCTTCAAAGAATACACCGGCTGTTATCCACGGGAATACCGGAAAAGGAACTCCCTCCGGAATGAAACCGTAACCGGATGATCCGGTCAGACCGATCCGGAATAAACGGCTTTGGCGGTGACGCCGGGGATGCGTCCGAGCTTGCCGGCAATCGCATTGATCCGGTCCATGGATGCATCGACCACGATATTGATGATATAGACATTCCGGGTGCGGTAAGGCAAACCCATGCGTCCGATGATCAGTTCATTGTAATCATGCAGCACGGCGTTGACTTCTCCGGCTTTTTCGACCTGTTCGATGATAATGGCGATCACGGCGACCCGGGTATCCATGGCGAAATCCTTTCCTGTTTTCTGCGGATATAAGATAGCATGAAAAACGGGATTTTCAAGCGGGGATCGGGCGGCGGACGGATCGGATCGGGCGGCGGACGGATCGGATCGCGCGGCTGTCGGACCAGTCGGACCAGTCGGACAAAACGCGGAAGACTTGCCCCGGGATGATATCTCCGGCCGTGCCGGGATCGGCAAACTCCCGCATGCATTTCATGATCCGGTGGAATCCTTCCTGTGATTTTACGTGTTTTCTTGTTGATTTTTCATTTTCCTCCTTGACTTTCATCATTTTTCGGATATATTTCCATGATGCCGATAATTGGAGCTGAATTATCGGCATCATGATTTTCTTTCATCGAATTTGATTTATAGCGGAATGCTATAGGTATAGGATCCATACAGCCAACCGTATATTTCCTGCCTGCGGGTTCCCATGAAGAAGCCGGAACTGCAGATGTATATGATCCATACTGCCAGTCGACCAGTTCCCGTCCATATTGGTGACATGACCATTTTTTTCAAATCCGTTCTTGACATTGCGGCAGTCCGCAATTATATTACCCGAAACAGAGACCTTTAACGTAAAAGGTATTGATATATGGCGAGTAATGTCACACTCAGAGAGGTTGCGGCGGAAGCCGGAGTATCGGCGCAGGCAGTGTCTCTGGTCATGAACGGAAAAAGCGAAGGACAGCTTTCCCGGGCGACCTGCGAACAGGTTCTGCGCGCAGTGGAAAAGCTGGGCTACTGCCGCAATGCCTCGGCCGGAGCGCCCCGCGGCGCCGATACGAAAGCCGCCGCACTGCTCACGTCCCAGCGGCTGGCCGACATCATTGACGAACATCTGGTCAATATCATCATGCAGGTGACCAGCCGGCTGAACGCGGACGGCTACGCCTGCTTTTTCACCGAGCTGAACGTGCCGGATGCGGGGAATCTGCAGAAGATCCGCGACCTGCTTTCGCGGGGCGTCCGGCGGTTCGTGGTGCTGGGACATATCCGGAACGACCGGGAGATCCTCGATCTCATCCGCAGCAGCGGAGCGGAATGTTTCCACTATTTCAACAACCTGGGGCCCGGGATCCGGTTCTCCTTCCGCAAGGCTTTCCGCACGTTGTGGAATGTGCTGCCGTCCGAACAGCGGGCCGGGTTCAGGTTCATTCTTCATCCGGGGACCGACCGGGCATGTCTCGCCCGTATCGACGGGTTGAAAGCCCTGCCGGGAAAAACTTCCGATCATATTTTCGATTACCCGCTCCACACGCACAACGGTCCGGATTCCCGGCTGGACATGGCCCGGCAGGGTTACACCGCCCTGACGGCGCTGCTGAAACGGCATCCGGACTGCCGTTCGGTTTTCTTCTACAACGACCATTTTCTGACCGGGGCGCTGCAGTATTGTGTGGAGAACGGACTGATGCCGGGAAAAGACCTCACGCTGGGATGCGTCAACTGGAGCGGTGAAGTCGCCATGTCGCCGTTCCCGCTCCTGAGCATCCGGCATCCGGTGGAAGAGATCGTCGCCTGCATCCGCAGCTGGCTGAATAAGCCGGAAAACACGGAACGTTGCCTGGATATGGAATTGTTCCGGAACCATGCCGCGGTCCGAGCCAGGCTTTATGAAGGGATCCCGCCATGATTTACAGAAACGCCGGGACGAGATCACTGGAAACGCGAACTCCTATGAATACTGGGAATACTGGGAAGACTAAGAAGACTCCCGCGGATGACATCGAACGACGCGAGATCACAGGAATTCGAATATGAGGCAATGCACAACATATAACATGCAGGAAACTGCAGGAAGGAAACAGTATTATGAATAAGTTTTCATCATTCATCTCCCTGTCCTCCACAGCTCGAAGAGCGGCGGTGGATCATCATTCATCATTCCAGCGTAAAACGGTCAGCTGTTTTACACTGATAGAGCTTCTCGTGGTGATTGCCATTATTGCGATTCTGGCGGGGATGCTCTTGCCAGCGCTGAATTCGGCACGGAACCGGGCCCGGACAACACAGTGTCTGGGAAATCTCAAACAGCTGGGCAATGGATTCGTCGCCTACAGCAGTGATTCCAGCGATTATGTGATCCCGCATTATATACCTTATACCAGATCCGCGCCGAATGCGCCGCGGATCCTGATCTACGGCCGGTATGTCACGGGTCCGGTTTTCCTGTGTCCGGCGAATACGGCAACCACGGCGGATATCAGAAAACATTTTCTGAAGGATAAATATGAAATCTACAACTACGTCACTGGACAGGCATCCGATAAGGATAAAAACGCCGATTACGGCTACAATTATGCGAGTTTTGCCGTTCCCGGGTCGACATTCTGCCGGATCAGTTCCCTCCGTAAACCATCAGGCACAGTCATCTTTGCCGACTCGGTCATGCAGTCCGATCCCAGAAGTGGTTATTTCAGTTTAATGAGTTATTATAAGACGGGGTCATACGGCGTTCTCGCTGCCCGGCACCAGAAAGGAGTCGGAACCGGTTATATGGATGGACATGTCCAGCTGAATATCACCAATACCGTAACGCCGCTTCCCCATCTGTCAACCAACTCGCCGTATCTTTCCGCTCCCTTCAATCTGACCGAAACCTGGACCGGACAATGAAAAACATCCTTTCAATTCTGGTGCTGTGCAGTCTGCTTGCTGTGACAGCGGAAGAACGGGAGCCTTCGGTATATCTTTATCCCGAAGTTTTGGAAACGGGAAAAAAACTGCTGCCTGCCATCGATTCGGTGAAATCCTGGAAAACCCTCATCCCGGCAGGCGGCAAACGGGAAATGGGCAGGAAGAAAAGCGATCCGTTCGACCCGGCGGCGGCCGTGCTTTTCATCCGGAGTGAAACGACCTCGCCGATCTACTGGCGCGCGAACTGTCGGCTTCTGCCGAACCGGACCTACCTTTTCGGCGGTTGGGTCCGCAACCGGAATGCCAGGATTCTGTTCTGGTTTCACGGTGACTACGGGAAAAACAAAAAACATTTCAACCAGCGGATCTACTATCTGACCGGGATCAACGACTTTCTCAAGCCGTATCTTTCTCCGGAAACGCTGAAAAAACTGCTCAAGGGCGGCTCGGGCTGGGAAATCTGCTACAAAGTCTTCAAAACACCGGAGGATATCGGCACCGGATTCATCGCGACTTTTGCAGTCGGCAGTTATTTCGGAACCGGATATTTCGAATTCGGCCCAGCCTTCGTCATCGACATCACCGATATGAGGGAGAAAAAGGGAATGGTGCTCCTCATCAGGAACAGCAAGCCGGTGAAAAAAGTCACGCTCTATGAAGCTGAACTCCGGGACCGTCTCTGGGACAAAGATTTCCCGGATCCCGTGCGGGATTTCCACATGACTCTCCCCGATACCGATTTCCAAGTCCGCTACCGGCTGAGTGTGGATTATACCGACGGCACCCGGAGTGATTTCATGGTTCCGCAGGGAACTTACAACAAATAGGTTGAAAATATGAAAAGAATCCTCGCATCCGTTTTTATCTTTGCCATTCTGGCGATCTGCGCCGGTGACTTCGAAATCCTCAACCGGGACGGGAAAAGGCTTTCCGCAGAGGAAAAAAGGTTGTTCAAACTGGAAACTGCTCCGGGGAAGAATTACCGTTACAGACTGACCTCGCTTTCCGATAAACCGCAATATTTCCGGATCCGGTTCAGCACCGGATTCAAAGGAGACCGGCTTACAGTTTTCGACGGGTTCAGCACCTTCAGTCTGAAAAAGGACCAATACCGGAAACATCTGCTGGCCTTGGGGGGACTCCCGCTCTGCGCGGTCTGGAACAATGACACGGGAACCGCACTGGCCGCCGGAGCGGAAGACCTGCATACCATCATGTGGGGAGAAATCCGCCGCACCGGCAGTAATGTCAGGCTGATTCTGGAAGTCAACGGCGCCCTGCTCCATAAAGGCGCGGTATATTCCGGGGTCTGGCATGAAATCAAGTTCAGCCCGAAATATGGCGAAAGAGATGCCCTTGCCGGTTACTATGCACTGTATCCGCAATGTTTCAAGCGCAATCCGGCCGTCGATCCCCGGGTCGGCGGCAGTTCCTGCCAATACGCCAGCTGGAATTCCGCCGATCCGGAAGTCTGCCGCTGGACCGATGCCGGATGGGAATGGTGCATCAGCAGTCAGCGGAACTGGGGAAATCTGACTTATGAATACGAGCTGCCGGAAGACCGTTATTCCGACCGCGTCAAATTTACGGCGAAGAATGGCAAGCACTATAATTTTCCCCGGCAGTCGCTGACGAAAAAACGTTATCTGGAAATTCTGGAATACCGGCTGTCCAACGGATATCTGTGCGGGATCGCCAACGCATTCTATTCCACCGCGCTGTCCCGGATCCATCCCGATCTGGGGCAAAAATTTCCCGACTCAGTCAGTTCCCGGCACATGAACCGGACCAACCGGGTTTATGACAAGGAAGCGTTCATCTGGGCATTTCCGGAAACTTCCTGGGGACAGGAACTGCGCAGACAGTCCGAAATCATCGCGAAGACCTACGATGTCAAAGCCTTCGGGTTCGATGTCAACGTCGCGGCGGAACTTTACCGGGGCAGCGCCATTGGAGGGCTGTCCTGCAATGTCGGCTGGGACGAACACGGTCCCTGCGTCAGCCGCGGAGTCGCCAATGCGCTCCATTACAAGTTCCTCCATACACTGAACACAAAATACGACGGGTTCAAAACGGGAGCCATATCGAACGGACTGCACGAACCCTACCATGCTTTCCATGCCGATGCAATTATGATCGAACAGCATCCTTTTTTCGCCGCTCCGCCATGGCCGCAGCCCTGGCGGTATGCCATGGGTGAAAAATGTGTATCCTTCTGGGAGACGTATCCGTTGAAGGAGATCGACCCGAACATCCGGAAGACTTGGACGGAGGAAGAACGAAGCCGACTAATCCGGGAACTCAGCCGGTTCGCGGTACACCGCTCCATGGATCTGGGGATCACGCTGCCAGCCTGGTATCTCACCGAATACGTTTACCGGCTCACCCCCACCATGCACGAATGTTTTTCCGCCGGCTGGAAACCGGTTCCCGGAATGCAGACAAAGACTCCTGAAATCACGCTGACCCGCTACGGCAGCGGCGAAGAAGCGCTGGGAGCAGTCTGCAATCTGAACCAGGATCCGGTCCGCCCGGAAATTGAGATCTTCCCCGGAGAATTCCGGACCGGGCGTGTCGGCGGCGGCAATGCAGTCCCCTTGCTCTTCGCCGGGTTCCATGCCGGCCGGGTAACCAATTCGTTCAGGGGAAACCGGAGTTTCGTCAAATGTGCCGTTCCCGGACTCGGAGTAAATTTTCTGGAATCAGCCGGTTCCGTCCCGGAAGGCTCTGGAACGCTTGAATTGAGTTGGGATTTCGCTCTGGAGGGATCCTCCCTGACGGTCCGCTCGATTGATTTTTCCGGACGGGTCCGAATGAGGGAAACCTATCCGCGGCACCAGCTGGACGGCAATGCGGACAAAACATTGAAACCGGGAGAAAAAGCAGTTTTCTTCTATCGGAACACAGCGGTAGCATTGACCGGAAAACTGATCCGGGATATGAAGCTGACCGATAAAAAACATCAGCCGTGTTTCACCCTGTTCTACGCCCCGGATCCCTGGTCGAAAGTCATTGCGGAACGGATCGCATATTTCTTCCGGAAACAGGGGGCTGCCGCATCGAAAAACCCGAAATTCAAACTGAAGCTGAAACAAACCGAATCATCGGCCCTCAATCAATTTACCGCGGCGATTTCCCTTGACGGCAACATTCCGGAACTGAAATCGAACGGCATCGGAGGAGACCGTTCCGGAATCATTGTGCGGGGATCTTCCCGGTATGATCTGGACCTGCAATGCCGGGTAATGCTCAACATTCTGAACCGGATCAAATATCCGGATTATGTCCCCGGCCATCCGATGGATGCCGCCGAACGGAAAATATTATCGGAATTTCGTTTTTGACAAACGCCGGTTCATGATATATTTCTCGAAAGCATTCTGTTCCAGACCACGCCCGGTCAGGGCGGCATCTGGCGGTCGGTTTTCCTGGCGGTCAGGGAAAAAGGCCAATAAGCAAATCAAGCTGAAGATCCCGAAATCGATTGACAAATCCCCGAATGCAGTATATATTAATGTGCTGTATGTCTGTGAAAACCGGAGGGAAATGGAGAAGAAAATGGCAGACGGGAAGGGGAAAAACAAGCGGCCGGACGGAAAAAATCTGAAAAAAAACGGATTTTTTTTGAGAAATGACTGGAAATTTCTGAAAGTCCATGCTATATTATTAACTCTGTGTGCACAGATATGCTTTGTTGTCGAGGGTGTAGATGTGCGCCGGAAGATGCCGAAACCGGCGTGGCAGCTGGAAAAAGAATTGAAAGCGCTGCGTCAGGAATCGGAAAAAAAACTTGCGGAACTGACCAACGAGCGTGACAGCTTGAGGCTGGAAGTGAAAGCTCTTCATGAAGAGATCTCACTGAACCGCAAGGAGCTGATTGAAACTCTTGAAAAATATTCGATGCTGGCCGAGAAGCTGAAGCGCCTGGAAAGGAGTGCGGCGGCGGTAATTGAAACCCTGAAACCGGAATATTCGGATGTGAGGGCGGATGAATCGGCGGAGTCTCTGAGAACTGTTATGCAAAGCTCAGTAGCATTGGCATCGGCAGCGGCTGTGTTCTGCGGGGAAGTGGATAAACTTATTGCGCTTCCCGGTACGGACCCGGTACGTGCCGCCAAGCTGAGAGTAATGATAACCCAAATCAGGAGTCAGATCCGCAATATAATCCGCTACAACACGCCCCCTGCCGGACCGCAGGGAATCACCACCTGCCGAATTCTGAAGATAGACGAAAAGCTCAAGGCTGCAGTATTTTCCGCCGGATACCGGAACGGTTTACGGACGGGAATGGTGCTGCGGACAGCCGGCGGGAAGGTCTCGTTTCAAATCATTCTGCTGAAGGAATTCACCTCGGCAGGGCTGTTTCTGACCGGGACCCCGCAGGATGTCAGCATCGGAACTGAGTTGTCGGCTACGGGCAGCAGTGCTGCGTTGAAACAATAAATCGACAGTTGACATATCAACCATTAACCAAAAAAAGCGAGAAAAAAGATGGAATTTCGGGCAATTACGAGAAGTGTCCGGATATCGCCGTCCAAGGCGAACGAGATTTCCCGTCTGATCCAGGGGAAACCGGTCGTGGAGGCATTGGCGATAGTCGAGATCAGTCCGCGTAAAGCGGCTCGTCTTTTCGCAAAGACGCTGAAGAGTGCAGTGGCGAATGCGGAAAACGACGAGAAAAACAGTGTCAAAAAAGAACAGTTGAAGGTTCTGAAAGCGGCCGCCGATCCGGGTCCGATGCTGAAACGCTATCGGCCGAAAGCGCGCGGACAGGCCGGAAGAATCCGGAAACGCACGAGCCACTTTACCGTGGTTCTCACAGAGGCTTAATAGAAAGGGGCATGTTGTGGGTCAGAAGGTAAATCCTATCGGGCTGAGGTTAGCCCTGAACAAAAACTGGAGTTCCCGGTGGTACGCCGCGAAGGCGTGCTTCGGCGACTGGCTGCATGAAGACTTGAAAGTCCGGACCGAAATCAAGAAAAAATTCGGTTCTGCAGGTATTTCCAGGATCATCATCGAACGTTACAGCAACAACGTCCGGATCACCATCAATGCGGCGCGTCCGGGACTGCTGATCGGCAAAAAGGGAACGGAACTGGATCAGCTCCGGACCGATGTGGCGAAACTGCTGCCGGGCCGGGAAGTCATTCTGGATGTTGTGGAAGTGAAACGTCCCGAACTGAACGCTCAGCTGGTCGGCGAAAGCATTGCGCTGCAGCTGGAAAAACGAATCGGATTCCGCCGCGCGATGAAGAAAGCGATCCAGACGGCGATGGAAGCCGGAGCGGAAGGGATCAAGATCCAGTGCTCGGGACGTCTCGGAGCGGCGGAACTTGCCCGTACGGAACATTACAAGGAAGGGCGCACGCCCCTTCATACATTGAAGGCAAATATCGATTACGGATTTGCCGAAGCAAACACCACGGCCGGAAAGATCGGCGTGAAGGTTTGGATTTGTCACAAAGAAGCCATGGAGGATATGCAAAATGCCATTAATGCCAAAAAGAGTAAAGCACAGAAAGGTGCAGCGCGGCAATAATGCCGGGTTGTCCCAGCGGTGCAACGAATTAGATTTCGGCGATTTCGGTCTGCAGACCATGGAACGTGCATACCTGACGGCCAATCAGATTGAGGCTGCCCGTGTGGCCATCACCCGTCACATGAAACGCCATGGCAAAGTCTGGATCCGCGTGTTCCCCTACAAGCCCTACACCAAGAAACCGTTGGAAGTGCGTATGGGTAAAGGAAAAGGCGCAGTCGAATACTGGGTCGCCCCGATCAAACCCGGCAGAGTGCTGTTCGAAGTCAGCGGCTGTCCGGAAGGTGTTGCCAAGGAAGCCATGAGCCTGGCGGCTTCGAAGCTTCCGGTGCGCTGTAAATTCATTATACGCCACGGCGCTGTCTGAGGCGGAAGGAATCGGCAATGAAAAACAAAATTGCATTCAAAGATATGACGGATGCGGAACTCGACAGCCGGATTGCTGAATTCAAGAAAGAGAAATTCAACTACCGGGCCCAGGCGAAAGCCGGTCAGATCGAAAATCCCGCAAAGTTCAAAGAACTGCGCAGAAACATCGCGCGGATCCTTACTGAAAAGAAACGCAGAGAGCTGGCGGCTGCCGCTGCGGCTCCCGCGGCCAACTGAAATCTGCCAGAGGAGTATTGAAAAATGACCAGTGCAGCCCCGGAAAAGGTGCGCGGAAATCGCAAAAGCAGAGTCGGACAGGTGGTCAGCGACGTCCAGAACAAAACCATCGTTGTTGAAGTCGAAAGACGCACCTCTCACAAGCGTTATAAAAAAGTAGTCAAATCCCGTAAGCGTTATGCGGCGCATGATGAAGAAAACCAGGCCAAGGTCGGCGATGTGGTCCGGATCTCCGAAACCCGGCCCATCAGCAAGAACAAATGCTGGCGTCTGGTGGAAATCATCAG
>JAZUCR010000767.1:0-1878 GCA_045639225.1 Victivallales bacterium | reverse complement strand
GCGGCTCCAAGGTAGTGCCGCACCTCCCGTTCCGCGGCGTGATCGCCTATCGGCTGAAACTGATTTCCGCCGGTGTTTTTTGCGCACAGATCCTGCAGGGCGCCCAGCAGGCAGCCAGTTCCAGAAATTATGCCATCCAATACTACGAATACGAACTGCCGGACCGGGAACATTGGAAAAAAATCGAAAATTCCGGCATTTCCGGCGCCCTTTATTCCATATCGGCTCCGCCACCCGAGGATTTCCCTTTCCCCTCGATCAATGTCCTTCATGATTTCGGCGAAAATTTTGTCATGTCCGATGATTATTCCGGAGGCAGGCAGGCAGCCGAACTCTTCCTGAGCAACGGACATGTCAATATCGCCGCCGTCAGCAACAATCAGGGGCAATCGTTGAATTCCCGCCTTTCCGGCTTCATGGATACCTTGCGTGAAGCCGGGATCCGCACCCCGGAAAAACGACTGATCATGATTCCCTCCTGGGAAATCAATCCGCGGGCACTCTGGGAAGAGATCAGGAAAATGACGCCATCCGTCACCGGTATTTTCTGTTTTTCCGATGCTATTGCCTTGCAGCTGATTCTTCATCTCGGATCCATTGGAGTGAAAATCCCCCAGGATTTTTCCATCTGCGGCTTCGGCAATATGAGAACCGTCAATAACATTTTCCCGATCACCACCGTGGAACAGTATCCGGAAAATCTGGGTTACACCGCCTGCATCCGGCTGATCGAACAGATCGAGAACCATACCAGAGAACCGGTCAGGATCTGTTCGCCTGTGGAACTGATCAATCCGCGGGCCACGGTTGGTCCGGCACCGCGCCGGTCCTGAAAAAAACGGTTTTTATGACCTTTTATCGGGTTCCATAATTGAAAAATGCCGGACATCAGGTTAGATTACCGTTGATGTTCGATTCGGGAGAATGATCGTTCCTTCTTCGAACTGAGCATTCAGTGTCGTCAGAATTCCTTAATTCATCGAAAGTGCTGATCAACTATGACTGAATCCGTTCAGAAAATGCTCGCCCCGCTGAACTGCGGGAAATTGAACCTGACTCCGTATGCCGTGATCGACGGACAAAACCGGACCGGCAGGGTGACCGAATGCTCCGCAAATCCCGAAACCGGCCGGCTCCGTCTGCAGCTCGAGCTTGCCGGAGTTTTTCAGGACTCCCTGAGTTTCCAGTTCCGGGGCGACCAGATCCGCTGCCGCCGCGAATTCCGCAACCTTTCCGGTGCGGTCATGAAGCTCAATGAACTCGGCGCCGCTCTGGAAGGGATCGATTTCGGCAAAATCCCCCGCGACGATTTCTTCTACCACAACGAAAATCCGCGCATCTACGAGGTCATGGCGTTTCCCGTCGACTACAACCGCACCGCCAAGGACGCCAAAGACAGTTCGTTCGACCTGCAGGCGGGCAACCGCTGGGCCGATCCCGGCGTCGTCTGCGAACGCATCGGCCGCAGTCCTTATCAGCCCTTCCCCGCCATTCTGCTCGGCAATTACAAATCGAAACACGGCATCGTGCACGGCACGCTCAGCCAGCGCGTTTTCTTCCACAACTATCTCGTGAAACACGATTCCGGCGGCAAAGTCCGGCTCGATATTCTCTCCAGTTTCAAAGACAACTCCTATCTGGAAATTCAGCCGGACCGGATCCTGGTTGACGAATGGTATCTGGGCGCCACCGAACAGGCCGATGAGATCGAACATATTTTCGACCGCTATACCGAGGTGCTCCGGCAGGTCCTGCCGCCGATGTACGGCGCCACCGACATCAACCGGACTTCCATGGTCTGGGGTTCCTGGAACGACGGCATTTTCCGCAGCATCAGCGAATCCATGCTGCTGGAGGAAGCCGCCTATCTGAAAAAGA
>JAZUCR010000766.1:0-3933 GCA_045639225.1 Victivallales bacterium | reverse complement strand
GGTTTTCCCCCATTCGCCCAACGGGTGGTAACGCCGGCCTTCCGGTTCATTCGGACCCAGACCGTTGTCGGTCTTATAATATTTCATCAGCGTTTTGTATTGGTTTTCCGTGGCGAATTTCAGTCTCGCCATAGCGGGCTGAAGT
The DNA here is from genome assembly GCA_045639225.1 of Victivallales bacterium. Lineage (GTDB taxonomy): Bacteria > Verrucomicrobiota > Lentisphaeria > Victivallales > UBA1829 > SIG94. The sequence goes on along the minus strand of JAZUCR010000766.1, from coordinate 3,788 downwards.
TCTTTGGAAGCCGCTTTCCGTTTCATATCCGCCATCATGGATTCCGAATAATAAAGGCGCGGATGAGTTTTCGGGATGCAGGGGATGACCTGCTGAAGATATTTTTTCGTCAGGCTTTTGCTGCCGGACCGGATCACGGGTTCCGGTTTCGCTTCCGGTGCTTTCTTCATTTCTTCCGGCAGGGCTTTGCGGAACACGGGGCTGGTGAACCAGACTACCGCATCCGTTTTACTGGTGTCGGTCCGGGCCGTGCACTGCACATAGATCCATTCCGCCCCCTCCGGGATATCGAAGGTGAAAGAGAAGGACTTCCAGTCCGGGATATCAGCTTTTACCGCGTTGTTCTGAACCCGGTAGACATATTTCCCGCCCGCCATCCTGATCTGGTTCCAGAAGGTAACATTGTTCAGACCCTGGCCTTTGATTTTCATACTGACCGTGTAAAAGCCCGGTTCCGGATTTTTGAGACGCTGTCCCACCCCGTTGTCCAGGAAAGTTTTCCGGTCTCTTTTCAGAAACAATTTCAAAACGCCGTCGGGCAGGAACTCTTTTTTGGATACCACTGTCCACTCAACGATGCTTGAGCCTTTTCTTTTGCTCCAGTCGGAATTTTTCAACAGGTTTTCGCCGGCAAATCCGCTTCCCGCCAGAAGGGTCAGGAGAAGAACGGACCGGATTTTTCTGAATGAAAACATAGTATGAACCTCCATTTGAAATTTATATTCTGTTTTTTAATTTCCACGGTCGATTTTTTTTCCGGTTGGCCCGGTCGCAGAACGGTTTTTCCATACCGTATTGGAAAATCGTTTCCAGCCAGAGATAACCGGTTTCCAGAACCCGGTCGAATCCGCCGTTGTCGCGGGCCGCGAATTCGAACGTGATCGCGGGCGCCCCGCAGCACAGCTGCACCGCGGAATTGATGTCGACGCCGACCGCGGTCCTGATTTCCGCATTTTCATCGAACGGATAATTCAGGGCTGTCAAGGCCCGGTTGCAGCGTTTCGCCAGCTCTTTGCCGACCGCGACGTTGGCAGGACCGCCGAAGATCTGCGGACCGCAGGCGGTTGCGGTCGGATAACCCGGCTGGGAATGGAAATTCAGGAAGAGGTCGGCGCATTTTTCCTCTGCTGCACGGAGAACCGCTTTGGCTTCCTGCGTCCGGATGTTGCCGGGCGAGGCATCGTGCTGAATATTGTAGCCCTCGCTGTTGGGATATCCGCCCGGGTAACCGACTTTATCCAGCGGCAGCGGGAAATACAGCTTCATCTGGGGCCAGACGATCGTAGTGCCGTCCTTCCACCAGCCGCCGCCGGCCCGGCGGCATTCCTCCGGATCGGCATTGATCCGGTGATCGGGCGAAATGGCCCGGCCGTCCATATTGACGCAGGGGAAAATCACCAGACGGTAGCGGGAGGCGGCCTTGACCAGTTCCGGACGGGGTTTGCCGCGCAGATCCACGCCTTTTTCCATGAGGGAGATCAGATTCACCAGCAGGATCACGCCTTCCACTTCACAGCCGTGGATCCCGCCGGTCATCAGGATCGTCTGCGGTTCGCCTTTCTGCCGTCCGAAAATCTCGGGGGTCCGGCTGCTCAGTGCGGAACTCCAGTTCACCCGGTTGCCGGTCTGCGGATAATCTCCGTAGACCACCCGCAAAACCGGAAAGTCCGCCGGCGTCACGCCCTCCTGGGTGCACTTCCCTTTGACGGTTCCCCGGCAGATTTTTTCGATCTCGTCCGGGCGTACCAGCCACCAGGCCGGACGCGGGGCGACCCCGGTCAGTTCGAAACGTTTCATTTCCTTTTTCATGTTACCGTTTCCCATTCCCATTCCGGCAATACCGGCCAACAGCATTGCCAGCCATATTTTTTTGTGTCGAAGCATCGAATATCCTTTCAAGGGGTTATCTGCTTTTCGGAAAGGCGATTTATCACCGTTCTCCGGGAAACTGAAATCATTCAACTTTTTACAGGTAAAACGGAATCCGGTTATTATTGTCCCTGATCGATTTTTTTCCGGTTGGCCCGGTCGCAGAACGGTTTTTCCATCCCGTATTTGAAAATCGTTTCCAGCCAGATATAGCCGGTTTCCAGGATCCGGTCGAAGCCCCCGTTGTCGCGGGCCGCGAATTCGAACGTGATCGCGGGCGCCCCGCAGCAGAGCTGCACTGCGGTATTGAGGTTGACATCCGCATATGTCGGGACTTCCGCATTTTCATCGAACGGATAACCCAGGGCGGTCAACGCCCGGTTGCAGCATTTCGTCAGGTCCTTGCAGAGTGCGATGTTGGCAGGGCCCGCATAGATCTGCGGACCGCAGGCGGTCGAGTTCGGAGATCCCGGCTGGGAATGGAAATTCAGGAAGAGGTCGGCGCATTTTTCCTCCGCCGCCCGGAGAACCGCTTTGGCTTCCTGCGTCCGGATGTTGCCGGGCGAAGCGTCGTGCTGGATGTTATATCCTTCGCTGTTGGGATAACCGCCCGGGTAGCCGACTTTATCCAGCGGCAGCGGGAAATATTGCTTCATCTGGGGCCAGCGGATGGTCGTGCCGTCTTTCCACCAGCCGCCGCCCGCCCGGCGACATTCTTCCAGGTCGGCATTGATCCGGTGATCCGGGGAAATGGCGCGGCCGTCCATATTGACGCAGGGGAAAAGCACCAGACGGTAGTTCGCTGCTCCTTTCACCAGTTCCGGACGCTCTTTGCCGCGCAGATCCACACCTTTTTCCAAAAGGGAGATCAGATTCAGCAGCAGGATCACGCCTTCGATTTCGCAGCCGTGGATCCCGCCGGTCATCAGGATCGTCTGCGGTTCGTTTTTCTGGCGTCCGAAAATCTCCGGCGTCCGGGATCCGAGCGCGGAACTCCAGTTCACCGGATTGCCGGTCTGCGGATGATCTCCGTAAACCACCCGCAAAACGGGAAAACCCGCCGGCGTAACACCTTCCTGGGTGCATTTTCCTTTGACGGTTTCCCGGCAGATTTTTTCGATTTCATCGGGCCGGACCAGCCACCAGGCCGGGCGCGGGCCGACTCCGGTCAGTTCAAAGCGTTTCATTTCCATCAGTAGGGCACTCCTCCACTTAATTCGAATCCGTATTTCAAAGCGGTCACGCTTTCGTTGGCCCGGTTTCTCCGGTTCTTATCCATTTTCGGCTGGGTCAGTTTAGCCGTGTGACCGTCGACGTAAGCCACATTGCAGAGGGAAGTCGGCGGAGGATCGGGCTGGGTCCCGCCGCCGGTGATGATTCTCGGATCGCCTGAACCATGGCGGAATGCACAGAATTTGGAGTAATTCGATTCATTGGACTGGCGGCGGATATTTTCCACGAACATGAGCGTTTCGGACGGGGCGTATACCAGGGGTATTTTCTTTCTGGAATAAGTCATGTTGCTGCCGGAGGAAAAAAACGCTTTGCTGCCAAGATACGGGTTGCTGCTGTAATGAGTTCCGGAATACCCTTTTTTCTCATCGTTCGAAAATCCGACTTTCTCCCCCGGACATACCAGCGTGCCGGCAGTTTTGAGATAACCGAAATAGGCGATCCCGTAACCGTCGGAGATTTTCTCCCCGTTTTTTCTGACCCCGGAAAGGTTTTCATGCCATCCGAGCGAGTAGTTCGGGGTGCTCGCAGTGGAATAATAATCCGAAGCGGAGACGATCCAGTCCTTGTTGCTGAGGGTGTATGACGAAGCCGCAGTACCCATTTGACGCAGGTTGGACGTGCAGCTGATCTCCTGCGCTTTCTTTTTGGCGTTATTCAGCGCGGGCAGCAGCATCGCCGCCAGA
>JAZUCR010000765.1:0-10393 GCA_045639225.1 Victivallales bacterium | reverse complement strand
TTTTATGACTGACATCTCGAACGAGAATTGTATGCATCTTCGCGGCACGCCACAGGTTGCCCGCTGCGCCACCTGCGGAAAACATGTCTGCCCCCAGTGCGGGGTCTCCCGGGACGGGGCATCCTATTGTTCCGAAGCCTGCGCTGATTCCGCGGCCAATACTGCAGGCAGGGTGAACACTGCGACCAATGCCGAACGCAACATCGCCGCCCGCGCCCGGATCCGGACCATCGTCATTATCATCATCCTGGCTGCCGCGGCGGCCGGCGGCTGGTATTATTACCAGGGCCATAAGGACGAGGTGGATTCCAAGGTGAATTCCGCCGTCAAGAAAGCCGGCACCACGGTGCAGAAGTCCATGGACTCCACCAAGCAGACCATCCAGAAAGGCGTTCCCGGCGATTCCAAATACAAACGCGACCGGGAAGGTTCGATTAAGTAAGCGATGACAAACCAGCAGACCGGCTTTGCGCCGGTCTGTCATTTTTTCTCCGGACTGGTCCGGATTTTTTTTTGTCCTGATCCGATCCCTTGCACCTGTTCGCCGGACGCAAGGGTGAAAATACGTGCAGATGAGTTCAAAGTCCTTTGACGATCTCATCATAGGTTTTCACGAAATCCGCCCATTTTTCCTTATTTTTGGCAGAGAGGCGATCCACATGCGGTTTGAGCTTGGCGAAATCTTCTTTCAGTGAAGCAACCTTGGCTTCTTTGCCCCAGTCGGCCAGTTTTTTCAGCGTCTTGATATGCATGTCCTGCGGATAATTGTAGAAATACCGTTTATAGGCGGTCAGCAGGAAATCATAGGTTTTTTTCCTGTCGGCGCGATACGCAAATGCCACATACAGGTCATACCAGGACGGATTCTTTTCGGAGAAGGCAACGCATTCGGGGATGAACTGTCCGCGGCAGACGGCGAACATCTTTTTCAGGGTCAGCTTGCGTTCGGCATTGGCCACCGGGTTTTCATACAGCTCGTCGCAGACTTCGTCCACGATCCTGCAAAGCTCGTCGAAGGACTTGGCTTTCTGACTGAGGAACTTGTACATGACCAGGTTGTTGGCCTTGTTGTTGATCCGGGTCGCGGAATCGGCTGCGGCTTTGTAGGGTGCGGGATCTTTGCCTCCCCAGCCGGGGAAGGTGTCGGCCGCCTGCAGGCAGACCGCGGCGGACAGAACGATGGTCGAGAGAATCATTTTCTTCATGGTGAAAACTCCTTGTTTTGAGGTTAAAACCGGATGCTCGGCTGATTGACTGAGATGATCTGGGTCTTGTTTTCCTTTTTCAGAACGATGGTTCCGTTGCCTGCCGCTTTACACTGGAAAACGCCGTTTTCATACCGCGGTTCCAGCAGACGGACATCCCCCTGGAATTCCGCTTCCACCGGGATCGGCAGGATCGCGGCGCATTGCCCCGGTTTCAGCTGGAGACGGACCCGGATGTCTCCGTTTTCGGCAAAGAACTCTGCGGAGTAATCCCCGGTCGATTTGCCGAATTTGTCATAGACGAAGATCTCGGCCAGTTTTTTGCTGCCGTGCCAGCCGAAATCGCCGCTGATGCAGGTCAGGATCCGTTCCTTGCCCATCAGCCATCCGGAATGGATCTCGATCGGCGTGAACGGATACATCTTCTGCGTGATCGTGGGGGACGCGCTGGTATTCAGATAATGGTAATACAGGGTTCCGTTTTTCATGGCATTGCGGATATCCGCCATGTTTTCCTCCGGCGTCCGGCCGTAGGTGGAAACATCTCCCAGCTGGATCGGAGTATAGAGATGCGAATAGAAGATCCACCAGGAATTGCACGTTTCTTCGAACCGGGGGAAGCGGAACTGCCGTTCCGTCCTCGTTTCCGGCCCGAAGTTGGCGATCAGGATTTTATGATGCTCATTGATGATCTTGTCATAAACTTTCATCATGAACGGCATTTTCAGGAGCGTGACAAAGCCGATTTTATTCTTCACGTTGTTGTTCCGGTCCAGCTCCACGGAGACCTTGTCCCACATGTCATAGGAAAGCCGGAGCGGGGAACAGGTCGATTCGTCGATATAGATTCCTTCCGGTTCATAATACCGAATGATTTTTTCCAGCGTATCCAGCATGGCTTTGCCGAAAGAGTTGGTCAGGGTCGGAATGAAGAAATGATACGGTTCTTCGATGCCGGTGTAGAATTTGCCGTCCTTCGTCCGCAGTGCGCTGTCCGCATAGGTTTTGTAGTCGTCGACTTCGGTGGACCACTGCGTGTGGATGTAGTAGAGCCGTTTCAGATCGGGCATGATTTTCTTGGCGGTTTCGAAGATGCTTTTTTCGAACTTGCGGAGGGGTTCGACATCGCGCGGTTCGATCTTGCCGCCGACATTGGCGCGGGATTTTTCCTTCATGACGGCGGGACCGAACACGGCGGCGTTCCAGTTTTTCTGTTCGCCTTCCATATACCGCCAGTAATGCACCCCGTAAACGTTCATCGTGATGCCGTTCTTCTTATGGAATTCCACCGCTTTCCACGGTTCCTTCTGCCAGTCGCGGAAGACGTTCATCGAAAGGTGGAGCTGGCCCGGAATGGTGAAATTCACCTGCCAGTCCTTTCTGACTTCGTTGACGAAATCGAAATAATCTTCGGAACGGACCGGATAGACCGACCATTCGACGGTGCGGGATTCGCCAGGACTCAGGGCGAAGGTTTCGGTTTTGATCCCGGCTTTGCCTTTTTCGCAATACTGCACGTTCTGGACCCGGAACACATCATCCTGTGCCAGCAATCCCAGTCCCGTTCCGTGTTTCGGATCGGGGAAGAACACGCTCGGATTCCGGCCGTCCTGATTCATGTTCCGGGACGGACTGCTGTCGCCCGCCAGATAGATCTGGGGATAATCCGCCGTATCCATTTCATATGCAATGCGGATCCCGATCAGCTGATCCGATTTGCTCGTGAAGGTATCGAAAATGTCGATGCGGTTTGCCTTCTTTTCGATTTTGCGCGTGACCGAATAGAACGGATTTTCCCCGCCGACGGTCATGGTTTTCGTCCGTTCGCCGGGAATCGAAAAGACGGAACGGACCGTATAGGTCTGACCGCAGAAAGACACCGCGAGACCGTTCTGCCCGTTGCTGCAGGAAAAATCCAGGGGAAGAAGCTTGCGGACCCGGACGAAATCTTTTTCCTTGCGGGCAGGTTTCAGTTTTGTAGGAGTATCTTCCTGGACGACGGCGAAATTGCGCATCGCGAGGGCAGGGCGGCGCTTGATTCCCCAGATGCGGAAATAGCCTTCCAGTTCCGCACCGAACCGGATCCGCAGTGAATTCTGTTCCTGTTTGGAAAGCACATCGGAAATGTCCAGTTTGATTTTGTAGGCTTCCAGATTGGCCGGCAGAAATTTGGTGATGGCCTGTTCATAATCGGGAGAATAAAGCGCATACCATTTATCGCCCTTGCAGACTCGTGAAATGCCGTAATCGCAGTGTATGGCAGTGAGTCCTTTGTTCAGCAGACGGGCTGAATTCCGGTCCGCCATGGCGCTGAGCAGCCGGTCATTGACCAGGATCTGCCAGCAGGGGGTCCAGCCGCCCAGACGGGGAAAATCCAGCCGCTGTTCGAAGCTGACCACGACCCGGCCCCTGCCGTCCCACGGAGGCAGCTGCCAGACCTGATTGTCATGAAGTCCGATGAAACATTCCTGCGGCTGGCGGAGCAGGATTTTTTCCTTGGCTCCGAGGATCAGCGGCAGCAGGACGACGGCAAGCAGGATCAGTTTCCGCATTTTCAATTCTCCGTAAAGACATATTGAAAGTAGGTGCCCGAATCATACCACCAGCTGGCGATCTGCGGCTGATGGGCGCCGCGGTAATAGCGGGCTTTCAGCTCGGCTGCGGAAGAACTCTGGACATGACCGTCACCCATGGCCAGATTGGCTCTCTTCTGATGCCGTGCCGCCACGGCGCCGCCCTGATCGATGTCGATCCGGTAATACTGTTTTTTATCGGCCTGCGGGGTGACGACATCTTTCTGTCCGGCCACGCACCGGATGCTGTCCGCATACAGCGGAAACTCGGAAACTTTGCTCCTGACCGAGCTGAGCTGGAGCGCAATGCTGTTGGCGGCGGTTGCGTATTGTCCGTCGACGGCACCGTCGCTTCCATAAGATTGAAAATAATCGCCGACATGTTTCCGGCTGTCCGCGGGACAGCGGAATGTCACTTCACTGCCTTCTTTCGGACGCTGGAGATAACCGCTTTCGAGGTAGACCCCGACCCAGGATTGATTATTGCCGTTGAAGAGCGAAATCGTCGGAGCGATGAATCCCTTGAAGTCATTCGCATATCCGGCGGCGGAGAGGCCGATCTGTTTCAGATTGCCGGTGCAGCTGATCGCCTGGGCACGCTGTTTGGCCTTGGCTAACGCCGGCAGAAGCATTCCCGCCAGAATGGCTATGATCGCAATCACGACCAGCAGTTCTATAAGGGTAAAATCCCGATGTTTTCCGATGGTCATCCCGCTTGCTGCTGTGGGTGCTGATAAAGTTTTCATAAAACCTCCTGTGCTTTTACCGTTTCCTGTGATAAAACGGTTTCCGAATTAAGATCCGGGATAGAATATAATATGCGGTTGGAAAAATGACAAGATGGTATTTACAGCAAAAAAGGTGTCAAAACCGACATTTGAAAATTATTTCAGCGGAATCTTGCCGAAAAACGGCATGTTTTTTCAGTCATGGCATTGTCTTTTCCATTTTCGGAAAGTATATTGCCGTAACCGAAAAATGACCGAAAGTGAAGGACGGAAATGAAAAATATAAAATTCGGACTGGCCGGACTCTTCATCTCCAACGGGAAAGGAAGACACCTGACGCGGACGATGCCGGAACATGAGCTGATTTTCGTCAAATCCGGAGTCCTGCATATCCGCGCGGGAACGGAATATTTCGAGGTCAAAGCCGGTCAATATCTGATCCTCTATAAAAATATCGAACACGGCGGAACGGCGGATTATGCGAAGGATCTCTCCTTTTTCTGGGCGCATTTCACCTGTCCCGATTCCGTACTGAAATCCTGCCGCCAATACGGGAATTCCTCGCGGCCGGAATATTTCACGCAGTATTTTACCCTGCTGATCAACGAACAGAAAATGCCGGACAACCAGCGGACCTGCGAACTGCTGATGGAGATCCTGCTCAATGAGACCATCCGTGCTGCGGCCGGCGAAGCTTCCAAATTCAAGGTTCCGGAACTGGCCGACTCCGCCAAGCGGATCATCAATCTCCGTTTCGCGGAAAATATCAGCACCGCGGATGTCGCCGCGGAATTGAACTGCAGCCGCGATTATCTGGGCAAAGTTTTCCACAAGGCGGTCGGATGCAGTATCCTGCAATATATCAACTACATGCGGCTGAGGCAGTCCGCCTATCTGCTGAGAACGAGCGTGTCATCCATCAAGGAGATCGCCTTTTTCTGCGGCTTCAACGATCTGCCGCATTACCGGCGGCTGTTCTTCCGGAGGTATTCCATGACCCCGAGACAATATCGCCGGGTCCACCGGGTCAGCAATTCCAATTCGATGAATCTCTGAGCCCGGTTTTCATTTTCCTGCCGGTGCGCAGCAACAAAAAAGGCGGGCTTTCGAACCCGCCTGCAAAACGCAGCGCCATCCCCGCGGACGGACAGCCTGCGTTTCTCCGAAAAAGCGCAGCGGCTTTTATCGGTCTTATTTTGCTGCCTGATTGTCGGCAACCGGAGTCAAAGACACCTGTGAGATGAACATGGTGCAGTCGGTGTGTTTATATCTGGAATCCAGATAAGATGTTACCGTAAAATTCATTCTCTTGACCCCGTCCGGGACCTCCAGGACGTGATTGATGGTTTTCCAGTCGGTGCTTTGACAGGCTGTGGTCCAGAAAGGCGATTTCATCTTCATTATTTTCCCGTCCTGACCGTAGAAACTCCAGGAACAGTTGACAATGCCGCGGCCGGCGACTTTGGCTGTGAAGGTCACCTGGTATTTGCCCGGTTTCGGATCCTTGATCGGCTGACTGAGATTGGCAGAGATCCGGGTTTTCTTTTCATCTTTCGGAAGGATCAGCTTCGTCGTGATGACTTTCTTTTCGGTTTCGCCGGGGCGGTCGGACTGGATCTGGGAATACTGTTTGACGTTGTAATTCCAGCCGACCAGTTTTCCCTTTTCGTTGACGGCCTGGAAATCTCCGTTCTGGAGCAGGTTCTGGGCGTGGCAGCAGACGGCTGCCGTTACGGCGAGTGCGATAGCGGTTTTCTTCATTTTTTTCTCCTTATTCAGAGGGTTGATTTTAGTTAAATCCACCGTTGCCGGCTGCCCGCAGTACAAACCGGTCGGCAGTTGGATTTCATAATATTTACCGTTCCATCCGAGCATTACGGATTTCCGCTTCGGATTCTGTTCCGGATCGCTGACGGTCACCCGGATCTCTCCGTCCGGAGTTTGCCGCAGCAGGACCACTGCCGGAACATCGACCGACAAACCGCCGGCTTTGCCCGGACGGAAGAACACTCCTGCCAGGGTGCCGGAATTGTTCTCCCGGACCACGTGCGCATCGGCAGCTGCCGACACGATTTCGAACGGCGGCTTTTCCGCGAGCTTTTTCAGCGCGGCGAAATCCGGACAGTGGAAGTCCGCCGCGTAGGCGTATGAACCGTTGGAGACATTCTTCCCGTGGTCGATCTGGAACATCAGCATCGGGGCGGACTTCGGCAGGTTTTTGGCATTCCGGTTGTTCCCGTCGAACTCCAGCCAGCGGTCTTTTCTCGTTTCGCCGGAAAGGATTCCCTTCCCGTCCAGGATCAGGTAACCGACTCCGTCATGCCAGAGCAGCCGGGATTCCGCCCGGAAAGTCTCACCCGGTTTCCGGACCGTTTCCGGAGCGAAAGCCGCCGGTCCGCGCCACAGGGTCTGGTCGACCGTGGTGGCGACCGGAACGCCCCGGCGCGATTGGTCCGTGATCCCGGTCCCGACACAGACCAGTTTCCCGTTCAGCCAGAAATAGGATTTTTTCGCTGTCAAATCATAAAAATTCGGGTCCGGGCTGGCACGATGCGGCTTCCGCAGCATCTGGTAACCGCAGACTGCATACTGTCCATCCGCGGCGCCGCCGGCGAAATTGTTGATCCCGGTGTAGCTTCTCCAGCCTTTTCCTTTATGGGTGAATTCCCATTGCCGCGAAGTCACGCCCGGGATGGCGCACGGCTTCATGAATCCGCGGGCGATCCGGTAGGAGTCGAAATGTTTCATGATCCATGCCGCGCCGTCGGACCAGAAATCGGTCATATGGGAGTTGGACGGCGCGCTTTCGATCGAGAGAACGCGCGAGGAGAGCATGCTGACGGCAGCCAGAGAGTCCTTTTCCCGGCAGAGCAGCAGGTCGTTGTTCCAGAAATAGCGGGTCCCGGCGGGAAGCTTCCGGATTTTCCCGTCGATGACATCGGCGCAGTATTGGATCCGTTTCCGGTGTCCGGAACCTTTCGGCAGCAGCTTCAGATAAATGTTCGCCATGCGGTATGGCTTGCTGAAATCGCCATGCCCCATTCCTTCGCGGTAAAGCTGTCCCCTCCGTCCGCAGGCGGCCGGGATATCACGCTGCAGGATCCGGTCCATTTTGCTGTAACGCAGGTCTTTGGCCCAGCCGGTCCCATGCCAGAGCAGTGCTTCCATATAATTGCAGACGGCATCGAAAGAAGGACCGTCCGCTTTAAGCGCCCAGCGGGTCCCGGAAAGATTCCCGACCAGTTCCCCGATCCCGAGCAGACCGTCCAGCGGATATCCGAACGGATAGTTCTGGTTTCCGTGTCCCCAGGCGGACCCGTCGGCGGTCATCCCGTCCGGCCAGAAGGCATCTTTCATCGTATTGTATGAGGTCACGGTCAGACAGTTTTTCGCCACGGCGGAGATCACTTCCAGCATTTTCGGATTCCGGCAGACCAGGGCCGCGAAGAAGGTCGGACGGTAGCTGAAATTCCCTCCGGTCCAGTTGGTGCTGCCGCGGAAGGTGTCCGTCGTCAGCGTCGGGGCAAGGGTTTGAGTAAAGGTATGGAAATAGCACCAGGAAGCGGCTTCTTTCAGCAGACGGTTGAGGCGGACCGCATCGGGGTCGCGGCTGGTCCCTTTTTCCACCGCCTCCATTTCATCGAAGAACACCCGGTAAGCCCGGACCGCAGTCGAGGGCATCACAAAGGCCGGGACAATATACCGGAAACATTCCTGCCGGCGGTTGCTTTCCGCAGTCAGGGTGCGGATCAGGCTCCGGAACAGTTTTTTCCGGTTTTCTTCCGTCTGGGGGATCCGCCCCTGTTCCCACGCGGTCAGCAGCCGATTGTAGAAATAACAGATCTGTTCCATGAACGTTTCGTTGGTATCGTGCCAGAATCTTCTCTGTTTGTGGAACTGTCCGGCTTCCTCATAGGACCATCCTCTGACCGAGCCATCGGGCTGGATCCGTTCGATTTCCGCAATGCCCTGCAGTTCTTTCGGCGCGGTATGCTGCGGCTTAAGGGTGATCCTGAGTCTGGACTGCCGCAGCCGTTCGATTTCCGCCATTTTCGCTTCGAATTCCGGGTCGTTCAAGGTTTTCGTCCGCTGCTGTTCCAGCGTGTATTCCGGGAAGAAACAGCCGTTTGTCACGGGCTGCACCCAGGCTTCCTCGAACTGGAAATCCAAACCGTCCGGAACGAACCGGATATCATCCAGCACCGCCTGGAATCCCGGGACTTCGGCGGAGAATTCCACGGCTTTGATTCTGCCCTGCCGGATATGCGGCCATTGTCCGGCCAGAATTTTCGCATTGACGCCCCGCCAGCCGGTATGGGGCGGCGTCCTCAGATTCCAGATCACCGGTTTCCCTTCGTCGTAGATGAATTTCACCGTGAACGGCTGTTTCATCATGTTTTCGGGGACCCGGATGGCGAATCCGAAACAGTAGATGTTTTTCAGATCGAAGGACCCGCCCGGAGGAGTGAATTTCAGTATTTTACCGTCCCATTCGATCCGGCCGGAATCCAGTCCTGACCGGATGACCGAAGCCTTGTTTTTCCAGGTTCCGCAGTTCTTATACAGCAGGACATGGTCATATTCCTTCGCATCCAGCAGGCTGCAGGCCAGAAATACAGCCGCGGTCAACAGCATCGATCTTATCTTCATTGTTTTTCCTGCAGCATTGCTAATCTAAAACACCTGATACGATGTGGATGGCATAATCCGTTTTTTATCGGGTTTCCCATCCGGTTCAGTCCGGATATGCTATCCAATAATTGAGATAGTAATTATCCGCCACCCATTTTGCATCGGTCGAACCGGTCATGCCCTGCGGTTTGCGCGGATCAACGTGTCCGTCCAGCCAGCCCATGTTGGCGCTGCCGTTGTGCCGGACGCTGGTATTCAGCGCTGTATTGGTGTTCGGCCAGACGTCTCTCATTTTCTGTCCCCCGACGTCTCCGCCTATGCCGCGGTCATTGATATCGCCGATGATGAGCTGGTCGCTCAGACTTTTTCCTTTGATCTGGGAAACTTTTATCCCGGAATCGCCCGGTATGCGGTTCAGCTTCGAATTGCCTGCGCAGTATGGCATACCATAGGTATAAATGTTTACCGGAGTTTTATAGTAGGAACCACCCTCCAGGGTAAACTTGTCAGTGTCTTTCAGAGAAAGCGGCGTATTGGTGCTCGGACAGTGATATGGTCCCTTTGCGCTGCGGGCCATTACATCCAGGGTCCCATTGAATGCGTTGCCGGCGGCTGTATAGAGCGAGCCTTTATAATTCAATACATAGGGTCCCAGCAGATGCCGCCAGTACCAGCGGCCGTTATTGCGGAAAGGATTGCTGACCGGGAGCCAGCCGGAATAGTCATCCGCATACAGATTCATTCCGGTGGTGATCGACTTGACATTCCCGGAGCAGGAAATGGTCCTGGCCCGGTTCCGTGCCGCATTCAAGGCCGGCAGCAGCATCCCCGCGAGGATCGCGATGATCGCTATGACCACCAGGAGCTCTATCAGAGTAAAACGGAAAGCAGTTTCACGCTGGAATGATGAATGATGATCCTTCTCCGCTCTTCGATCTATGGAGGATAAGGAGATGAAAGATGAAATTTTGTTCATGCTCTGTTTCCTTTCCGCTGCAATACCCTTTTTTATGACTAATTTACCGTGGTAAAAACAAAATGCAAGAGTCGGATATGAAAAAACGAAAAAAATGATCTGCGTCCCATTGCGCTGACGATACAAAAAGGCGGGATCTTGCTCCCGCCTTTTTTGAGGTAAAGTATGCGCGGCATGCTCATTGACTAGTCGATGAAAATTCGATACAGGCTTGTCAGTAGGAACTGTGAGCGAAAGACAAGGGTGTCCACCGCGAGGTGGAATCTGAAAGAAGTCCGT
>JAZUCR010000764.1:0-8334 GCA_045639225.1 Victivallales bacterium | reverse complement strand
GGGCAGCGAATTGGCCTTGGCAAAGGCCAATGCCTGTTCGATCCGGTCCGAATCGCTTCCGGTCCCGTAAGCATTGGGATTGTTTTTATTCATGTTCAGGACTCCAGGGTAAATTCATCATCGTCTTCGGCGAGCTGGACTGGAAAAGGAAGATCTTTCGTTTTTTCCAGGAAAAAATCATGATCCTCGCCCAAAAGACTTTCTTTATAATGCGTAAAAATCAGTTTCCGGATCGGCAGACCGCGGACTCTTTCCACGATGACCTCGAACGGACAGTGGACCGCCTCGCAAAGACATACCGCGGGCCGGTCCAGCGCCGCCGCGGGGAAATCCCCGAAATCGCCCCAGCGCAGATCGCCGGTGATCAGCAGCCGCTCCTCACCGTGCTCGATCAGAAAAGCGTACGAGGGGCCGGCTCCCTCCAGATGATCGGTCGGATACGCGGAAACCGCCACGTTTCCGTCGTCATAAAATTTCCCCTCCGTGACCGGTTCGAACACCAGTTTCCCTTCCGGGATCTTCCGGTGGAATACGGTCATGAAATCCAGCAGCGGTTTTTCCGCGGTCATCTCGGGCAGATAAACCGTCATTGCCGAATCGGGCGCTTTGCGGTGTTCCCGGATAAAACAGTTCATAAGCCCCACCATGCCGCCGAGATGGTCCTCATGACAATGGCTGATGAAGACTTTGCCGATGTCGGTATAGGGTATGCCGCGGCTGAAAATCAGCGCCTTGACCGGCTCGCCGGCATCGATCAGGTAGTACTTGCCCTCACTGATGATCAGGTTGGAGGCATTGGCACGCGTCCGTGAAGAATTGCCGGCCGCAGTGCCCAGCGTGATCAGTTTCATTTTTCGGACCAGGCGGCATCGATCAGATTGGTCGAACCCGCAACGGTAAACGGCGCCCAGGAGCGCCAGTTGAGGATATCCTCGGAGGTAATGACTCCCACGTGCCCGTCGAAAAGCAGCGCATTCGCTTTCCGGTCATGCCGCGCATACGGAGCATAGTAGTAACAGTCGGCAGACACCGGGAAGTATCTTTTGCTGTCCGGACGGTGAATGTAAGGCGCGCCCGTCCGGGTCATAGCCGGATGCTTGTTGCCGCTCCCGTCGGCGGAGACCGTCGGCACGGCAGCGGTCGAGATGATGGTTTCGGCATCCGCTCCCTTGTTGATCAGCAGCATCTGTTTCCGGTACATCAGCGGGCTGGTCTGGCCGGCCGATCCCAGAATATACAGCGGATGGCCGTAATGATAACTCTGATGAGTGGAAGACGAATAAACCGAAATTTCGGTCGGGCAGATAAATACTTTTTCACTGCAGCCGTAATCCTTGATGAACATCGCCTGCCACCAGTTGGCGCCGTTCTGCGTAGTGGGATAATACTCCTGATGTGTATTGACATACATGGCGTAGCCATAACCGATCTGCTTCAGATTCGACGTGCATTTGATGCTCCGGGCTTTCTCCCTGGCCGCATTCAGCGCGGGCAGCAGCATACCTGCCAGGATCGCTATGATGGCGATCACGACGAGAAGCTCGATAAGTGTAAAAAGGCGACCACCCTGCAGCTCGTTTTTCCCTGCAGGCCGACTGATGGAATCCAAACCATCCCGATGCGTTGACATTCTTAACAACCTTTCCTTTTAACAGTATTTATTTGATCCGGTTCCGGAATTTGGATCCGGACCGGCGAAATATGATGTTCAGACGGCTGCGTGTCTCCGGAAATCCGGAGGATCAGCCGGTCAAGCGCCCACCCTACCCGGTCATGCGTATCATGGAACGCGCACAGCAGGTCCCGCGGCGGCAGGTCATTGCCATCCCAGCTCGCCCCGATCACAAAGCGCCGCGGCGGCGGAAACGCTTTCAGCAGGGCCAGCGCGAGCCAGCCGCTCCCCGTTACGATCGCATCCGGCGGTTCAGGCAGTTTCGGCAGTTCGTCCACCAGCGCATTGATCGTTTTCTCAGGATTCCGGCAGCAATCCGTAAAAAAACATTTTCCGCCGAACAGACGGTCTCTCAGCCGTTTCCGGAAAATTTCCCGGATCCTCTCCTCATATTGGGGAAGGAAGGACTTGTTATCCAGAAACATGATCCGCCGGCAGCCCTGCTTCAGCAGATGATCCAGGATCAGTGCCCAGCCCATCTCCAGATCGTTGCTCGAAGAATCGATCTGCCGGGTCTCATTCCCACGGTTGAGCAGAACATACGGGATCTTCAGATCGCACAAATATTTTTCTATTTCAAGATTGAAATTTTTGGAAAAGCGGAACAGAAAACCATCGGCCGAAAAATTCCTTACAAACGCGGGATTTTCTTCAAACACTTCCGGGGAAAAATCCAGAAACACCGGACGGAATCCGGTAGTCGCCAGTTTTTCACGGATGAATCCCGCCAGCTCGGAGGTCGATCCGACGCCCACGATGACCAGGATCCCGTTTCGTTTGCAAACCGTTTTCTGGTCCCGCGCCGGATAGACCCCGCTCGTTCCGCAGATGCTCACCAGATTCTTTTTCTCCAGCAGCTGAAGGGCTCTCATCACCGTCCGCTGATTCACGCCGAATCGATCTGCCAGCCGGGCTGAACCGGGTAAACGATCCGAAGAGGTCCCCGTCAGGTATTCCCGGGCTATCAGATCCGCTATCTCCGGATAACGCTTTTGCATTCAATCAGGCTCCTTCCCTGTTCTCTGCTTTATATTATAACAACTACTGTATATCGTTGTCAAGATGCGCCATCGGTATTTTTTTAAAAAATCTTAAATCCGAGTTCAAACACCGCTGGAATCAGGGAAAAGGAACTATCCGCCGCTGGGAGGGAAATAGTCTCGGGCAAACGAAAAAACCGGCGCCCTGCGGCTGACGGGGAACCGGTTCCAAAATCAGCTTGAAACAGCTTACTTGTATTTCGGCAGCATCTTGCCGTGCGCTTTGATCAGATCGTCACACATGGCAACGATGTCGTCGATGTTCAGTTCCGCCGCGGTATGCGGATCCAGCATCGCCGCCTGATAGATGTAATCTTTCTTCAGCGTCAGCGCCGCTTCGATCGTCAGCAGCTGCACGTTGATGTTGGTCATGTTCAGAGCGGCGCACTGGACCGGGAGACGGCCCACATAGGTGCCCTGGATGCCGTTGGAGTCCACCAGACAGGGAACTTCGACGACTGCATCGGACGGCAGGTTTTCGATGAAACCCTTGTTCAGCACGTTGCCGCCGATCTGATACGGCTTGTTGGTCGTGATCGCTTCCATGATCCCGGAACCGTATTCGTGCGACAGCTTGTGTTCCACTTTGCCGTTTTTGCAGATTTCCTGATACTGCTGCTTCCAGTTCTTGATCTGGTTGACGCAGCGGCGCGGATATTCATCCAGCGGGATGCCGTATTCGCGGATCAGTTCCGGATAGGTCGATTTGATCCAGAACGCCGCGTATTCGGCATTGTGTTCGCTCGATTCGGTCACATAATAACCGAAACGGTTCATCATTTCCAGACGCACCAGATTGGCGCCGCACTTTTCCGGATGTTCCAGATTGCCGCGCATTTTCTTCACCAGCGCCAGACTTTTTTTCCGCATTTCCGGATAAACGTCCTTGCCGTCTTTGGTAAGTTCGAGCAGCCACGCCATGTGGTTGATCCCGGCGATTTTCGCACGGTAGCCCAGATCGTTGGCCAGAATGCCCTTGTAATACTGGCTCTTATAGTCATACATGCCCAGGGAAGAGAGCAGGCTTTCCACGCAGACCTGCACGCTGTGGCAGAGTCCGACCGTTTTTACGCCCGTGCCGCGCAGCATCGCGCCGGTCAGCATCGCCATCGGGTTCGTGTAGTTCAACAGCCACGCATTCGGGCAGACTGCTTCCATATCATGCGCGAAATCCAGCATCACCGGGATCGTCCGCAGTGCGCGGAAGATCCCGCCGATCCCCAGCGTATCCGCGATCGTCTGACGCAGTCCGTATTTTTTCGGGATCTCGAAGTCGATCACGGTCGAAGGCTCATAACCGCCCACCTGGATCGCATTCACCACGAAATTCGCGTCCTTCAACGCTTTCTTCCGGTTCGCGACACCGAGATAAGTCTTGATCTTCGCCCGGTTCGAATTGATGTTCTTGTTCAGATAGTCCAGCACCGCTTTCGATTCTTTCAGACGGTCCGGATCGATGTCATACAGTGCGATCTCGGAATCTTTCAGCGATTCGCGGCACATGCAGTCGCCCAGCACGTTTTTCGCAAAAATCGTGCTGCCGGCTCCCATAAAGGTGATTTTGGGCATTTGTTTCTCCTGTCGTATTTTTGAATGGCTTTTTGAGCCGTTTTTGAAATTATTTGCCGCTGCGGAAGGTCAGGATCGCGCCCAGAACCAGACTCAGCACCGCGCTCATCAGCACCCGGTAATCCGGCGGCAGCAGGAACGTCACCGTATGCGCCGGGATCCAGAAAAACACGATCGTCTTCGGGATGAACGATCCCCACACCGGCTTGTTCAGTTTTTCCAGAAATTCCGCGCCACCCACAAAACGCTTCTGGTTGATCACTTCGTTGCACCATTCATGCCCCAGCATCATCGGATACGCAAAGATCACGTTCTGCCAGAACGAGGTCGAGAACGCAAACAGCAGCTTGTCGCCGAAATCCGGTTTCAGCGTCATGCGACCGAACCACAGCGGCGTCCCGATCAGCGCGCCCACGCCTTTCGCGAACATTGCAAACACGAACGTGAACAGCAGTCCCACGATGCCCCACACGATGAAACGCGCGATCAGTGACGGCACTTTCCACGATCCGGTTTTCATCCGCACTTTCAGCATTTCCCCGAAAGTCGCCAGCAGGCCGACCTTGAAGAATCCCATCAGATACGGAAAATGCGCCGTGAATTTGCCGAAATTGTCAAATCCCTGCGTCAGTTTCCCCAGTTCCACTTTCCCCGTGAACGTCACCGTCCACGGAAAAAACACCACTGCACACGCGAACGCGACCAGAAATATGATCGCCCCGACATCTCCTTTTTTCATCTTTTATTCCTCCTTTTGGGTTAGATGAATCCTATCTTACTGCATAATTCCTGCACCAGTTCTTCCGGGGCCGATGCGCCCGAAGTGATCCCGGCACGGGAAACACCTTTCAGCCATTCCTCATCCAGTTCCGCGGCGTTCTCCAGCAGATGCGCCCGCACACCCTGCGCCAGCGCCGTCTCATACAGCCGCCGCGTATTCGAACTCCGAGACGATCCCACCACCAGGATCACCGGACACTCTTTCGCCAGTTCTTTCACCGCATCCTGACGTTCCCGCGTGGCATGACACACTTCCGACGCCGCCGTCACGTCCGGCAGCTCCGCTTTCAGCCTCGCGGTCATCCGTTCCACATCCGCCGCATTCAGCGTCGTCTGTGAAAGACATGCATACGGTTTCTTCCGGTCCGCCGTCCTCAGAAACTTTTCCAGCTCCGCTTCCGATTCGATCACCGTCACCGGCGCCTCGACCCGTCCCAGCAGTCCTTCCACCTCGCGGTGGCCGCTGCGGCCGAACAATATAATCGTTTTTCCTTCCGCCGCAAACTGTTCGATCCGCCGATGCAGAGACTTCACGATCGGACACGTGGCATCCACCACTTTCACCGCCAGTTTCTCCGCCTCGGCTTCCACCTGACGGCTCACTCCGTGCGCGCTGAAGATCAGCGTCCCGCTTTTCGCCTCGGACGGTTCGTCGATGAAGATCACGCCGCGTTTCCGCAGACCTTCCACCACCGTTTCGTTGTGCACGATCTCATGCAGCACATACACCGGAAACGGTCCGTTCCGCAGCGCTTCCTCCACTTTGTTCAGCGCCCGTTCCACCCCCGCACAGAAACCGCGCGCTTTCGCCAGCCGGATCTCAATCGCCATCGCCGAACTCCCGTCTGAACGCCCGATGAAAATCCTTGTCGCCATACGGGTCGTCTGCTCCGGCTTTCAGCTCTTCCGCCGCATAATGCGACCGCACATCCGTCACCTGCACGCCGTTGTCATTGACCTGATAGATCACCTGCCAGGTCCGGCAACCGATGCCGTAACAGCCGTCCTCCAATGCTTCGATCCGTTTCCGTTCCGGCGAAGTCGGCGCATGGCTCAGCTGCACGGAACAGAAATTCCGCAGATCGAGTCCGCAAAGCTTTTCCACATACTTCATCTTCCGCACGGCGTTTTCCGTGAAATCCACCGGGAGTTCCGCGGCGTCCGCCTCGTCGCGCCATCCCGCTTTCGCCTCCGGAAACGCATCCGCCGCCGGAATATACGGTTTCAGGTCCAGTACGGGCGTCCCGTCCAGAAAATCATGTCCGCTTACCGCCAGTTTCAGACCGTCGATCTTTTCCAGTTTCACGCAGCTCAGACCGATCGGATTCGGACGGTGCGGCGAACGTGTCGCAAACACGCCGTACCGTTTCCGTCCGCCCGTTATCGGCGGCGACACTTTCGGTTTCCAGTCATGATTCCGGTCGAATACAAAGAGCACCCAGATCCGTTCGAACCCGTCCAGATCGGACAATGCCGTTTCGTAATCGTGTCCCGGAAAAAGTTCGATCTCCGCCTGATTTCCCGGCGTGAAAATCCCCTGCCGCGCCGCCTCATACTTATACCGGTTCGCACAGCGGACCACGCCGACAGGGGAGAAGGTGAACGAGTTCATTCGGAAGCGTCAATTATTATTGATCTGGAAACCTTTGTTGGCATTCAGAATGGAAAGTTCCGGTTCACGCATCGTTTCAACATGACCATCCATGAAATCGATATTGAGTTCCTTCGAATGCGGCGTCCGGTTGAATTTTTTCGGAAATGCCGTGGAAAACCAGCTGGATGCTGTGGTATCGACACCCAGCTGACCGGGATCGGTCTCTGCCAACAGGACCACAGCTCCGGGAGAACGGGTAACATTGCTCACCTTGACAAATCCCCGCGAGGATCCTGTCGCAGCTCCGCCAGGCCGGTTTTCGTCTCCGTAATTCAAAGAATAACTGGAATGATTCAATGACGTATCAAAAACATTTACTTCCCGTTCATCCGACGGACAGAAAAACACGTTCATATTATATTTCGCATAACGGAGCAAACCGACAGTCCAGAGGGTTTTATCTGGTGTTACATCGTTATCATCCGCGTTCTTGGTCGTCATTTCGAATTTGGTTTGTTTCTCCTTGCGGTGATAGTTTTCCACTTTTTTAGTGCTGCGAACAGTGTAATTCGAAGTCGCCTGATACATCGGGATCTGTCCGTTACGATCATTGCTGAACTGCATGCTCAAGGCTCCGACCTGTTTCAGATTCGAAGCACAGGCCGTCCGTCTGGCTTTCGCCCGAACCAGCGCCGTTACCGGCATGATCAGTCCGGCCAGAACCGCGATAATGAAAATCACCGTGAGGAGTTCGATCAGGGTATAATTGCGTTTCGTCATGTCACACCTCATTAGTTATCTGCATTGGTTTTCCAGGAATACAGGAAAGCTTCCCGATCGGTGGCATCTTCTGCTGTTCCGTAGGAATAAATCGCAATATCCCCGACAATCGTTTCATCGGAAGCAGCACCGAGAAATGCAGCAGACAGCACAAGTTTTTTATCATAATTGGTGTCCAGTGCAATGTTGTAACGCCGTCCCCAGGGATCAAGTTTCATGAAACCGACTTGGGGATTATCATCTCCGACTTTGAATAATGCTTCAACCGGCTTGGCCGGAGCGTCCAGATATTTTCTTTTCTTTTTGTTCAAAGATGAAGAATAATCCTGGGGAGCATTGTTCGTTCCGGGTTTCGGTTGAATCAAAGTCAAATGGGAAATCAAGGTGTCAATGGCTTGATCGCCGTTAGTAGTGTTGGGTGCACTGAACCCCGCATGATATAAAGTATCAGTGGAAGAGGTTCCGGTTATCGGGAAAATCGAATAATCGGCCTTGAATTGGGTCAAAGCCAATTTGATGGCGTTCATATCGGCGCGGGCGGATGTTTCGCGTCCTTTGGACTGCATACCGACGACTACGGGAACGGCGATCCCGGCGAGAATTGCGATAACTGCTATCACGGTAAGCAGTTCCACCAAAGTAAAAAGACGATGTTTCATATTCGAACCTCCTGAATTGATTTCTGCTGTAATTATAATATGTGAACCGGGAAAATGCAAGGGAAAATCGGAAAAAAAGCAGGTTTTTCGGGTATGGGGGTATGACGTCACTGGCGTTGGGTGGGCGAAAAGATCTGTTCGCGAACAGAAACGGAGAATACGGAGAGAACGGAGAATACGGAGGACGCGCAAGACAGGAGCTGCACCTGGATAGAAAATCAGAATGAAAATCCTGGTTTC
>JAZUCR010000763.1:0-4812 GCA_045639225.1 Victivallales bacterium | reverse complement strand
AAAACATTTTTGGCAATGGCCGTTCCGGTGAAAAGATTGTCCGGCTTTTCCGAAGTGACATGACCATCCAACCAGGACGTGTTGAATTTTCCCGAATGCAGATTGTATTGGGCTCTCGGGTAGTACCAGACACTGAGATCAGGATTTTTGCTGCCGTCCCAGTAGATCAGATTCCGGCCTCGGGTTATTCCATCCTGAACATGGTAACACTCTGACATCAGCACCTTGGTTGAGGTTTTTTTGGCTCGCTGAAGCAGTCCCGGCCGGGTATATCCTTCGGAAATTGACGGACCGGCGTTAATATAGGCAGTATTGAAAAGACCGGTCAAACGCCCGGAAATGCCATAGGTCTGTTTACAAGACCAAGAAAAATTATCCTTGTCAAATCTGCCGCGATAATCGGCAGCAGCAGTGGTGGAATATCGATTGAATATTTTGCTGCACCTTACAATTTTCCCAGATTTATCCGGGGTGATATATCCGTTTTGATGCAGTATCAGATCCCAAAATCTTTTACTTCCATCCGGTTCCTGATGATACTGAAAATGTCCAGCTGAATCATTCAGATAAAACTGTTCGGACAAAGCAAACTGTTTGAGCTTAGATGCACAATCGATTCCATGGGCTATTTCTTTGGCTTTGTTCAGCGCCGGCAGCAGCATTCCCGCCAGAATGGCAATGATCGCAATAACAACAAGGAGTTCGATCAGTGTAAATAATACTGCTTCCGGTTTCTCGACTTTCCCCATTGAATCTCTGTTTTTCATTTTCATAATTTTTCCTCCGTTTCATGTAATTTTGGTTTTATGTAAACAGTCCGTTCTCTGGTTTCTTTTCCGGAGATCACATCCAGCAGCAGTTTGACTGCCGCCTCGGCTGATTCCATGGAGTCGCAGGCATAATGATCGCCGCGGATGCTGCCGTCCGGCAGGATCGGCATCTGCCGGGTGGTCTGATAAATGAAGAAAGGATCCCAGTCACAGCCGTTCAGCTGCATTTTCAATAGTTCGCGATGGGCAATGGAAGTAATGATATCATCCGGTATCAGCAGGACATCGGGCCGCACTTTTTTGGGCATTCCGGCAAACTGATGAAGGATCTTATACAAATCGCCGGTCCAGCGGTATGGCTGGTCTTCGACTTCCATTTCCGGGGTGAGAGAACGGCAGAAAATTTCCGGATCAAGACTGCAGTTGCGCTCAAACTTTTTCCGGATCTGCGCAGTTACCGGAAAACCGCAGAAAATGACCGCAGGACGGCGGAATCCCCGCTGGCGGCTTTGTCCGAACATGTCATCCAGGTCAACTCCGTCTGACACTTTGAATCCGGCATTGAATGCAGCCGAACCGAGGGAGACCACCGGCAGGTTGTGTTTCCGGAAAAATGCCCACGCTTCCTTGTCGAACGAAACGGTGGTGATCAATCCCTGGATCTGTTTTTGTTCGATACAGCGCTTCAGACCATCGAAATACGAAAGGGAATCGACCCGGGTCATTTCGGGGAAATTCCGCAGAAAGAGTTTGCACTGACAGGCGTTGCTGTGCATCTGCAGCTGAAGGCACTGCATCAGCGAGGCGGAGGAAGGAGAATAGGTCCGCCACATGCACACCAGTCCGATCTCGTGTCCGATGAATCCGTCCGTTTCGAGCTGTCTGATGAAAACGCCTTTATGGGGACGGATCTCGAGGACATTGCTTTCAGCAAGGGTTTCGATCGCGCGCTGAATGGTTTTACTGCCCACGCCGAGTTGTTTCCGCAGTTCGGTCTGCGGCGGCAGCTGACCGCCGACCTTCAATCCGCCCTCGCGGATCAGACTGATCAGCTGTTTCTTGACCATTTCGGTCTGCTGTCCCTGATTGTTTTTCAGCATATTCCGGTAAAACCCCTTGTAAACTCTTTTGTGTTTACAGCCAATATACATGCGGGGGAAAAGATTGTCAAGCGGTTTTCCAAAAAAACTGCTGAATTTTGTTCGACAGGGGACACGGTTTTTCGCGATTGTCAGACATGTCGGACTGGTCGGACAAGCCGGACGATGGCGCGAATATCACGGTCATGGCACGAAAACAAGGAAGCCCGGCTCAGCCGACATGCCCATAAAACCTATTACACCCATTCCACCGATTTCCACAACTGTACTCCGGATCAATTCTCAGGCCGCGGCAGCGCGTAATTGTCCGGACAGGACGAGCCGGATCAGAACAGTTTCATCAGCGCATCGGCAAACAGGGAAAGACCGTATTCCAGCGGATGATTGATCCCGTTGCTGAAAAGGATCTCACACGGGATGCCCTGCCGGTAAAGCCGTCCCCAATAACGGGAGGCATCGGCCAGGGGGATACGGTTCTTTGCCGCGAATTCACGCAGGAATTTCACGAACGGACGGGGATCGTCGTCACAGTCTTTCGAATGCGTCATAGCCATCCAGTCGGGCCGGGTGTAATGCGGAGTCATGATGATCCATTCAGCGCCGATCTTACGGAACGCCTTCAGGATTTTTCGGTAATTGGCCCGGTAATATTTTTCCGGAAGACCGCAGTCATTGACGAATTCCGAGATGACCAGATCGGGTTTCGGTGCCAGCACCTTCTCCTCGAAATTATGGGGTTCGCCCGGCGGGACCGCAAGGAAACTGGATGTGCTCCGTCCGCCCCAGCCTTCGGTCAGCAGTTCGATCTTCGCCTTCGGATATTTTGTCCGGAGTCGGCGGCAGAACTGTTCCTGCCAGCAGGAATCCTTCAACAGATAACTGCATTCAGTGACACTGTCGCCCCAGGCGAGAATCCGCACCGGTTTGCCCGCACGGAGTTTCCGGAGCGTCTTTTCCGGGAGCACGCCGCCCTCGGGCAGCAGATCGGCGGGAAAAGCCGTTTCCATCACTGGAAAGATCCAGTCTTCCGAGAGTTGGGAACAATCGCCATGCCAATAAACATTCGCCAGGCGCACCGCGTTTTTCGGGATGGCGGGAACGGCCGGATGGGCCATGCCTTCCTTCCCGGTCACCAGCGAAGGCGAACCGTCTTTCCCGAGGATCAGCGAATCGATGCGGCAAGGATAATAAGCATAGGAAATCGCAACCTGCTCGCCGGGGATGATTTGTCCACCGGGAAGACGGCTGACCCGTCCCCAGAACTCGTTGACCTGAAAATCGCGGCCGGTTTCCATAGACTTGCCATCCATTTTCACCTGAACGGAACCGGGGACGAGCGCATGGGGCTGCGAGCAGGTGTTGGCCTGGACCGCCAGCAGGCAGCGCCCCTGTCGCCAGCCGGGAGCAGCCGGATCGAACGGCGGCAGATTGTCATAGAGTTCATTCCGGACCTTCCGCACCGGCGGCGGATTCAGTTGGACGGATGCGGATCCGTAACGGAGAGTGCGGGTTTTAACGTTCAGTCTGATCTTCTTCATAATTCAACACCTGGTCATTTGGAATTGCTTTTCCGGTCCACGGCTTCGAGTTCCGCTTTGTCGGCCAGAGACATGTGGCCGTCCACCCGGCCGTCGTCCAGCGGGTTGGTAACACGGTTTTTCAGATCGCGGAACATGGCCCGCAGGTCGATGGCGCCGCAGATGCCGAACCAGACCGCGGTGAAGGCAGCCATGATGCCGGGAA
Organism: Victivallales bacterium; assembly: GCA_045639225.1. Classification (GTDB taxonomy): domain Bacteria; phylum Verrucomicrobiota; class Lentisphaeria; order Victivallales; family UBA1829; genus SIG94. Next base: position 1,199 of record JAZUCR010000763.1, on the reverse strand, counting down.
CCACGAGAAACACGATCAGGAAATAGTATCCCCACCATTCGATCGGCCACGGATCGAAGAGGTTCCAGATCACTACCAGGATGAACGTGCCGAAGAAACGGTAGATCATGCTGTAGGTGAAATAGCCCCAGGCGATCACCTTGTCCCAGAACGAATATTCGGGAGTGATGCCGATCAACTTGTTGTAGAGGTTCTTCCAGGTCCAGGTGCTGGTAATGATCCGTTCACCGTCCAGCGAATATTTGCCGCGGTGCAGCATGCGTTCCAGATTGAACGGCTGCTCATGGGCCAGCCAGGAGAACAGAAAATAGAATCCGAGCGAAACCATCATGGTGATGAAATACCATTCATAGCTGTTGATCGGACATTTCACCGCGTCCATTTTCCAGACCACGATCGGATTGAAGGGACCGGAGACGGTTTCAAGAATTCTGCCGGTGATCCCGACCAGATCATTCCGGACCAGCCAGGGATAAACCGCATCTGCCCAGTTGCGCTGGACCAGCACGCCGATCAGGGACATGAACACGCCGTTGAGCAGACTCGCCCAGGCGCCGAGCGTATTGCCGAACCGACTGTAGAGACCGAAGACGATCACCGGACCGCAGCCGCCCAGCCACATGGTGCAGACCAGCGTCACATAGAGATTGATATAATCCAGCTGGGCCATATAGCTGGATCCCAGATAGAAGAATATACCGATGCAGATGGCGACCGAACGCAGCATCCACATGTGCTGTTTCGGCGTCAGCGCTTTCTTGATGAACGGCAGGATCACATCCTGACTGATCGTGATAGTGGCGCTGAAGATCCGGCTGTCATCCGTGGAGATCATGGCCAGGATCATCAGCAGACAGAACAAACCGAGCATGCCGGCGGGGAGCATGTTCCGCAAAGTCGCCGGCAGCAGCTGCTGGTAATACAGGGTCCGGAACTGCTGGAACAGAGAATTGCTTTTACCTTTCACCGTGACGTCTTTTTCATTGCCGGTCAGGTTCTTGTGGATCCCCGCCAGATAGCGGGTATCGATGCTGTCCTTATCGCCCTGCGGCTTATCCTTGCCGGGATGGTAAACTTCGCCCCTGGACGCATTGATCCCGGCTATGACTTTGTCCCGGACCGAGGCATCGGTGACGATGTCATTGGCGATCTGGAGTGACAGTTCTTTCCGGACGTGATGCGCCTGCGGAGCAAAAGAC
>JAZUCR010000762.1:0-5527 GCA_045639225.1 Victivallales bacterium | reverse complement strand
AGGCGAAGTCTGGGGCGATGACAGCATCGAGATATTCCTTGACCCTCGCAACGCCGCCAATGTGTATTATCAGATCGCGGTCAACACCAAAGGCGTTTTCACCGCCCTGCGTCAGCCGGGCAATGACAAGTCCATCGACTTCGGCGTGACCGCCGCGGCGAAAGTGGAGAAGAACCGCTACGTGATCGAGCTCAAAGTGCCGGTGAAGAACATGGAATGTCTGTTTGTGCCCGGCGCGAACTGGAGCGTTCATTTCGCCCGGAACCGGAAAGTGGAAGATTCATTCCCGAAAGGTGCATTCTCCATCGACGGTGAACAGTATCACGAACGCGGCAGTTACCGGGCCATGTCGATCGGCAAAGCATTGATCGTCAACGGCAATTTCACGGAGACCGACCCGAAATCAGGCAAGCTCAAAGGCTGGTCTCTGAAAAAAGCAGAAGCGGTCAAAAAGGACGGAAAGTCTGTTCTTGCACTGCAGAAGGGGGGACAGATCAGTCAGCTGATCTGGGATTGGAAAGGCCCGCTGGGACAGTCCCCGAAACCGCGCAGCATCCAGATCCATTTTCGCGCTTCCGGCAGCGCGCAGCTGGCTGTTTATGCAGCGAATTACACCGATGACTGGAGCGGCGGCAAACTGAAGCGCAAATACCACGGTTCGGAAAAGATCGGACACGTAAATTTAACGCCGGAGCTGAAAAATTATTCCCTCAGCTATACGGTCAAACCGGACCGCTGGATGGGGCTGTTTTTCAATTCTTTCGGCGGGGGATCCGTTATTGAAAACGTGGCAGTGACCAAAGAGTAAAATCTCTGTCAGAGCACGAGACGCCATCATGGCACAATTCAAATACGGACTTTTTTACGATTTCCACACCTCGACGGATATTCCGGACGTGGGGGCGGCATTCGATGCGGAAGCGTTCACCGATCAGGTGAAAGCCTGCGGCGCGGATTTCCTCACCTGGCACGCACGATGCAATCAGGGCAATGCCTATTACAATACCCGTTACGGGAAACGGCATCCGTCTTTGCAGTTCGACATGCTCCGCGCCATCGGCGAGGCCTGCCGCCGGAAAGGAAACAAATTCAGCGCCTATTTCAATGGACATCTGAGCGATGAAGAACTGATCGACCATCCCGACTGGCTGTGGATCTCCCCGCGGGGAAATGCGTATCAGACGTATGACGGACTGCGGGGATTCAATACGCCCGGCGTCCGGGCGGTCTGCTACAATTCCCCTTACCGGGAACACCTCAAGAACATGGTCCGGGAACTGCTGGAAGATTATCCGGTCGATGGTTTCTTTTTCGACTGTCTGGCAGCGCAGGCGTGCATCTGTCCGCATTGTGTCCGGGAGATGAAGCAACAAGGGATCGACTGCAACGATTCGGAAGCGGTCATGGAGTTCGGGCGTTTCTCGGTCCGGCGGCTGTGTTCCGAGCTCGATGAGCTTATCCATTCGGTCAAGCCGGATGCCCTGCTGTATTTCAACGGACGGCCCGATGAAGAGGTGATCGGGGTGGAAAGCCATCTGGAATGCGAGTGTCTGCCGACTGCACTTTGGGGTTATGAAAGCCTGCCGGTTTATGCGCATTATCTGCGGACGGTTGCCGGTCCGGACAAAGGCGTCATGAATATGACCGGGCGCTTCAACGACTGGGGCGATTTCGGCGGACTGCGCACGGCGGAGGGGCTCGAATACGATCTTTTCTACGGTGTGTCCAATGGGATGCGGCCGGACATCGGGGGCCATTTTCATCCGCGGGGCGACCTTGATCTGCCGGTTTTCGAGCGTATCCGGGAAGTTTACCGCAATATTCAGCAGTATGACGAATGGGTATTGGATGCGGTGAACGAACCGGAGATCGCGCTGGTGTATTTCCGGGAAACCGATCGGATCCGTCCTGCGGGCCGGGCGGTGGAATCCGCCGTCCGGATGTTGACGGAACTGAAGATCCAGTTCGATCTGGTGACGGAATATGCCTCGTGGGACCGTTACCACCTGTTGATTTTCCCGGATGATGTGGTCTTTACCGAAACCATTGCCGAGCGGGTGAAAGCTCATCTGGCCCGGGGCGGGAAAATCTTCGCCAGCGCACGTTCCGGACTGGACCGCGAGGGGAAAAAGTTCATGATCCCAGAATGGCCGGCGGTCTATCGGGGAGCGATCGAATACGATCCGCTTTATTTTATGCCCGAGGGCGGATTGGCGGAAGATCTGCCTCAAATGCCGCTTTCGATCTATGCTTCCGGAACGTCGGTCAGTATGGCCGCGAATGCACAGACCGAAATGACTGTGGTCAAGCCGTATCTCCATTCCGGCTGGGACGGCCTGCGTTCAAATTATTACAATCCGCCGCAGGAAAAGACGGACAAACCGTTCATCGTCAGAAATGGACAGATCGTTTACTGCAGCGGGGAATTGTTCACCGGCTACGCCAAACGCGCCCCGAAACAGCTGCGTCAGCTGCTGGGGAAAGCGATCCAATCCCTGATGCCGAATCTGAAACTACGTTCCTCCACTCTGCCGAGTTTCGCCAAAGCGTTCGTGCAGAAAAAAGACAATATGGAACTGGTGCACATTCTGGCCTATTGTCCGGAAGGCCGGGGCCAGACAAGCGCATTGGAAGACCGGATCACGCTGGTCGATACGGAGATCTCTCTGCGGACGGACGGTCGAAAAGTGCAGAAAACATATTTGGCGCCGGACCGGAAAGAACTGCCGTTTGTGGAAAAGGAAGGCTATTGCACGGTCCGGATCCCGTTGATCAGCGGCTATGCGCTCGCAGTGTTCGAATATTGATCCGGACTGTTCAGACTGATTTTTGTTCCTGAATACGGAGATTGTTGGTCATGCGGCGCACGAGCGAATAACCGATCACTGCGGAAAATACGTCCGCGGCCAGCCGCGCAATGAAAAGCCCCGGCAGGGAATTCAGCCACAGGGCGATCAGCGACAGCGGTATCAGAAACCCCATGATCCGCATTGCGTTCAGCCACGCGGAAGCGGCCGGTTTGCCGCAGCCGGTGTAGAAGAAGCCGGCGAAACGGTGGATCTCCACGCCGGCAAATCCCCAGGAAGTGATTCGCAGACACAGCGCCATGATCCGGCAGATCTCCGCATCATCCTTGAACAGCACCACGATCTGGTCGGCGAACAGCGCGAAAATGATCGCCGCCCCGGTCAGGAAAAACAGCGCGAAACGCATGGAGAAACGGCGGCCTTCACAGATCCGGTCATACTGTTTCGCCCCGAAATTCTGTCCGACGAACGGCATCAGGGTCATGCCCAGGGACATCGGGACGACGAATGCCGCCATTTCGAGCCGTCCGGCCGCCGATACCGCGGCAACCGCCACATCGCCGAATTCGGCGGTAATGCGGGTCAGGACCGACATCCCCAGCGGCATCATCAGCATCCCGAGGATCGAAGGTCCGGCATACTGGAGCATCAGGCGCCAGGTCTTGAACAGAATATCGCGCGGGATCCGTTCGAACACCAGCAGTTTATGACGGAAATGGAGCACGCACATGCATATCAGCATGCCGATGCACTGCGAAATGATCGTGGCGACCGCCGCTCCGGCGATCCCCATCGGCGGGATGATCCACCAGCCGAAGATGAACAGCGGGTCCAGCACCACGTTCACGCTCAGCCCGAGCATCATCGTGAAACTTGCCAGCCGCGAATCGCCGCATGCGATCAGCAGATCGTTGCCGGCCATGCAGAGCGAGGCCGTGGCACAGCCGAAAAACCAGATATCCATATAAATTTCGACCAGACGCAGGGTTTCGCCGGCCGCGCCGAACAGCCGGAACAGCGGCTTGGAAAACGCCATGCCCAGCACGGCCAGCAGGATCGAGATCAACAGCATCAGGATCATGCCGCAGCAGACCAGACGCGATGCCCTCTGCTGTTTCTGTGCACCCAGCGCCTGGGCGCAGGTGGTCATGATGCCGATTGCGACCCCGCGGAACACGCAGCCGATCAGCATCACTACCGGCAGGGTGAATCCCATGGCCGCCAGAGGATAGACGCCGGGCAGTTTTCCGACGAAATAGGTATCGGCGAGGTTGTATCCGCAGAGGGCGAGGGTGGCGGGGATCATGGCCAGGGCGGTGCGGCACATGCCGCGCCGGATCGGTCCGGTGGTATAGCAGGCTTTTTTCTTTTCCATAGTTTCATATCCAGTTCAGTCACAAAATGATAATATAACACCTGCGATGATTTTTTGCAAATGAAAAAACGGAAAAGTGATCTTGTGTCTCCGGCTGGCCGCCGCGAACAATAGGCCCGATAGGCCGCATAGGCCGCATAGGCAGAACGCGGAAACCAGTGATCTCACGCCATGTCATGGCTTGGCTTGTGCGGTTGCATGTCCGCCGTAGCCTTGGCGAAGGTGGGTCCGACAAAGTTCGCGGTGTTCCGCATCATGCCGCCGTTCAGGCGGCGCTTCATGCCCGGCAGAGCGCTTCATGCCGCAAAGCGGCGCTTCATCGGCCGTCAGGCCGGCTTCATAGCGCGCAGCGCTGCCATCCGCCCGGCTTCATAGCGCACCGCGCTGACCATCCGCCCGGCTTCATAGCGCACCGCGCTTCCTTGCTTCCTTATGATTCCGTGTCATTGCTCCCCCTCCGCGAACCATAAGCCAGATAGGCAGCATAAGCCTGATAGGCAGTGCGCGTCTTCCTGAGATCTCGCGACATGCCATGTAATGCGCGATCTCCGTATCCTCCGTTCTCTCCGTATCCTCCGTATAGTTCGCGGAACCCCCTGCATCTCGTGTCGTCGCATCGTCTCCGCTCATCTTTCATCTTTCCCCTTTTATCTTTTATCTTTTCCCTTTCCCCTTTTATCTTTTAACTTTTATCTTTTATCCGCTTGCATTTTGCTGAAACTGGTGTTAAATTAATTGTTATCCGCGGAAGCGTGTCTTCAGTGCGCGTTTTGCGGAGCTCATTTACAACCGTTTCATTTCAGCAAATATACCCGAAACCGACCAAGTAAAAAGTTTATTTGCCATACACACAGGTGAAATGTATCCGGTGGGATTGTGTCTTCATCACATCTTGCCGGGCGCTTCTTTGCATGTGTATGGCAGGCTCTTGGTCGGGCCTCGGGTATAGTGTCTGGGGGCGTTCGGTTTTCTTTTTTTTAACCGATCGTTCCCGAATCTGCTGGATCTTCGCAGCCGATTGCGGGACCCGAATACTCTTTTCATTCTTCTCTCCTGTCAGCCGCGGAATCCGGTAAAAACTGGACTGTCGCGGTTTTGGTTTTTTCGAGAATTGTGAAGAGGTTACGGCCATGGATCATAATAACACGATGAACAGCAGTGCTGATGCGGAAAAGGCGACTGCTGCGAATCAGCATCAGTCTTCCGGCATGGGGATCCCTTTCGGCTCCATTCCGCCGGAACCGACACAGGAAGCCATTGACGGCATCCGCTTCGATTTCTGCGACGGTGCCCGCGTCAAGTTCCCCAAGGATGCCAAATCCTACCGCATCCGTTTCGTCGATCT
>JAZUCR010000761.1:0-2551 GCA_045639225.1 Victivallales bacterium | reverse complement strand
AAATCCGGAAGAAGCATCGGGAGCAGCGTCACGGGTTCCGGTTCCGATTGGAAAATATTTCCGATTCTGCTTTGAAAAGAGCGAATCGAATGCTATATTACCATCCATTTGTGATTTCATAGAGAGACAAGGAGATTTTTTATGAAAAAGCCAGTTTTCATTTTTCGGAATTTTCTCCAGATGAATAATATCTTGTGCGGCATCAGGGAGACTGACGGCAAGCTTGTGTTGAGAAAGCTGATCTCGGCCCTGCAGCAGCATAATCCGGAGCTGGACGGGGAATATATTCGTCAGGAAGTGGAAAGCCGGGAATCGCTGTTTCCGACGATGATCGCCCCGGGTTTCGCCCTTCCTCATGCCCGAATCCAGGGACTCTCCAACCCGCTTACCGCGATCGGCTGTATCCCCGACGGCTGCGATTTCAACGGCAAAACCAAGGCGAAGGTCATGGTTCTGCTGTTGTCCCCCGTGGATAATCCGAACCTTCATGTGCAGCTGCTTTCCGGACTGGCGGTGGAATTCGCCGATCCGGAGACGACCAACCGGATCGCCGCAATGAGTTCGCCGGAGGAAGTCTACAATCATTTCTTTAATGAGGTGGATGAGATCCCGGATTTTCTGAAAGCTTCCGATCTGATGGAGCCGTTCCCCGAACTGCTTCAGGAAACCGATTCCATACTGGACGCGGTCAAGAAGTTCGCTGTGTCCCGGACGGAAGAATTGCCGGTGGTGGACAATACCGGCGATCTGCGCGGGATCCTCTCCCTTTCCGACCTGCTCCGCTACAGTCTGCCCGAACATCTGCTGTGGCTGGAGGATCTTTCGCCGATGTACCGGCTTCAGCCGTTCTCCGACATGCTCAAAAGCGCGGATGAGACCAAGGTTGCCGATGTTATGCGCGAGGAATTCACGCAGGTCTCGGTGGATGCTCCCGCGGTGGAATTGGCCAAGACCTTCCTGATCAGCAAGCTTTCTCAGCTGATCATCATCGATACGGCGGGCAAACCGGCCGGTATGGTCACCTTAAAGAATTTTTCAGCTAAACTGTTTTGGGATTAAGTCATCATGAGTGAGAGTTCAAGCAATGTAATGTCGTTCAAAAGCATGATTCCGCGGTTTGCCATTCTGCTGGCCGTGGCCCTTCTGGTCGGTTTCGGCGGTTCCTTTGTCGGCATGAATCCAAATCAATCCACTGCCTGCGCAGTGTTTATTTCCATTATTTTCGGAACTCTGTTCTTCTGGGAGTTCCGTCTGGCTGTGGCATTCCTCGGCCTGGCGGTTCTGATCTTCAGCAAATCGCTGGACATCCCGACCTTTGTCAGTTCGTCCTCGCTGGAAGTGATCATGTTCCTCGTCGGCATGATGGTGATCGTCGGCGCTTTGCGCGACCTCGGATTCTTTACCTGGATCGTGCAGCTGATCGTGTCGATGCCGAATTTGAGTGGACGGAAATTCATCTTCGTGACCGCGGTTGCCAGCGCGCTGCTGGCCTGCGCCGTGGATGAAGTCACCTCCATCATCTTCATTTCCACGCTGATCTTCCAGGTGTGCGACCGTCTGAAACTCAATCCCACACCGTATATCCTGATCGCCGTGCTGGCGACCAATATCGGCAGCTCCGGCACCATGATGGGCAATCCCGTCGGTATCTTCATCGGCACCAAAGGACAGCTGACGTTCGGCGATTTCATGGTCTGGTCATTCCCCATGATGCTGACCACCCTGGTGGTGACAACCTTGCTGCTGCTGTGGTTCTACCGCAAGGACCTCGATCAGTTCGACGTGAGTCTGAGAAACCGGCTGGCCCGCGGTCTTTCCATCGCGCCGGTGGTGAAAGTGCCTTACGGACGGGGTCTGCTTCTGCTGGTCCTCACCGTGATCGCGATCGCATCGCACCATCAGACTGAAACTTTTCTGGGACTGGAAAAGAACAGCGTGCTGCTGGTGATGCCGCTGATCTGCGCCGGTATCGTGATGATCCTCAAGCCGAACCGGGCCCGTCATTATATCGAAAAAGAAGTGGACTGGTGGACGCTGATTTTCTTCATGCTGCTGTTTGCCGTAGCCGGCACGCTGGAACACACCCATGTGGATCAGCTTCTGGCAAGCGGATTTTCCAAGATCGCGGGCAAGACGCCGACCACACTGGTCCCGTTCATCTTCTCGACTTCCGCAATCGGTTCCGCTTTTGTGGATAACGTGATTTTTGTGGCGGCATTCAGCCCGGTGATCGAGCAGCTGGCCATCACGGTAAAAGACCTGCCCCTGTGGTGGGCCCTGCTGTTCGGCGCCTGCTTCGGCGGCAATATCACGATGATCGGCAGCACTGCCAATATCGTGGCGCTCGGCATGCTGGAAAAACACGGCGGGCATCAGGTAAGTTTCTTCCAATGGCTCAAGGTCGGTCTGTTCTGCACGATCGTTTCCGGCGGCATCGCGGTCGGCACGCTGCTGGTCCTGGCTCCGAAAATGCCCGACCATCACATGTCTTTCGAAAAACTTGCGGCTGGTTCGGGATATGTTCCAGTTTCGGAACCGTTCGAGGGCGAAT
>JAZUCR010000760.1:0-5792 GCA_045639225.1 Victivallales bacterium | reverse complement strand
AGCATGCACATTCGAGCCGTTGTCCGCCAGATTGAGATGTCCGGTCCGGAACACTTCCTCCAGTTCCGCCCGGGTCATCCGTTCGGTGGGCAGATTGCGGTAATAGGCGTTGAACGCCCCGTTCGGCAGCTGCTCGGCAATATAACGGTCCATGTGGTGAAAAGCCGCCTCGGCATAATCCGGACGGTCGAGCAGTTTCGACCCCAGCAGCAGGACGCGGAGCGGATAAAACAGACGATACCAGGAAAACGTCGGCAGCGTGTCATACTGCTGAATATGAGCCATGATCCATTCGCAGTAGGTTTCCAGTGCGTCACGGGGAGACAGTTGTTCATATCGGATCTTCATAGATGCGGTTCCTTATCGATCGTTTTTTCGGAAAAGCCATGACCGGATCTCCGCCGGTAAATTTTCACTTGCGGAAGGTCAAATGAGTATAATCTACATATTTCCGAGCCAAATTACAAATAAGAATATCGAAATAATTCGTTTTTTTTGCGGCTCCGGCGGGAAAGTAAAATTTTTTTGAGATGAAACCTTGAAAAATCCCGATTTCATGTTATCTTTCAACTATCAATTTAATAGCTTAATAAGATTATGATTAAGATATAAACGACAGGAAGCAAGATCATGGGCGGTTTTTTCGGAGTAGTCTCCACCTCTAATTGTGTAACGGAACTTTATTACGGAACCGATTATCATTCACATCTGGGAACCCGGCGCGGGGGTATGGCAATGTATTCACCGGACGGTTCGATCATCCGCCGGATCCATGATATTTCCAATGCGCAGTTCCGTTCCAAATTCGACGGCATCCTGCATGAATTCACGGGACATTGCGGTATCGGCTGCATCAGCGATTTCGAAGACCAGCCGCTGCTGGTGAATTCCCATCTGGGCAGTTATGCCATCGTCACCGTCAGCAAAGTGGCCAATATCGACGAGCTTGCCGCGGAATCTTTCCGGGCAGGCTCTTCGCATTTTCTGGGCATGAGCAACGGCGAACTCAATCCGACCGAAATGATCGCCTCGCTGATCAACCGGAAATGCACACTCACCGAGGGCATCGAATTCGCGATGGACACCATCAAAGGCTCCTGTTCGATGCTGATCATGACGCACGGGAAGATCATCGCCGCGCGGGACAAGTTCGGCCGGACCCCGATCTCCATCGGCAAACGCAATACCGACGGCACAATGGCGGTCACCATGGAAACCAGCGCGTTCCCGAACCTCGATTTCGTGCATCTGCGCGACCTCGGACCGGGCGAGATCGTGGAACTTTCGCCGAACAATCTGGTTCAGCTCAAGGCTCCCGGCGAAATCAATCAGATCTGCTCGTTCTTCTGGGTGTATTTCGGTTATCCTTCCTCGAATTTCGAAGGGATCAACACGGAGTCGACCCGCTACCGCAACGGCGCCAGCATTGCCGCAGATGACGATTTTTCCGAAATCGACACCATCGGCGGCATCCCGGATTCGGGCGTGGCGCATGCGATCGGATATTCGAATGCCTCCGGCAAACCGTATCAGCGCGCGCTGGTCAAATACACGCCGACCTGGCCGCGGAGTTTCATGCCGCAGAACCAGACCGCACGGAACCTGGTCGCGAAAATGAAGCTGATCCCGGTGGAAGACCAGATCCGCGACAAACGGCTGCTGTTCCTCGATGATTCCGTGGTGCGCGGCACCCAGTTCAAAGACATCACGCGGCGGCTTTACGAGCGCGGCGCCAAATCGGTCCACCTGCGTTCCGCTTCGCCGCCGATCATGTTCTCCTGCAAATTCCTGAACTTCTCCCGGTCCCGTTCCGAACTCGACCTGGCCGCCCGCCGCGCTGTCGAAACGCTCGAAGGACACCGGGTCACCGATGAAGCTCTGCTGCGCGAATATATCACCGCCGGCACCGAAAAATACAATGCCATGGTCGAGGTGATCCGCAAGGAGCTCGGTCTGACCTCGCTCAAATATCAGACTCTGGACAATCTCATCAAAGCGATCGGCCTGCCGAAGGAACGGGTCTGCACCTATTGCTATGACGGCTGCGATCCTACCGCCGGCTGTGCCTGTAAAAACTGTCCCAAACAGACGAAAAAAGCGAAAGGCGAAACCAAAAAATGAAGATTACTCCGTTATATCCAGGCGGCAAAGTCAAAGCTCTAACCTTCAGTTACGACGACGGCGTCCGTTTTGACGGAACCCTGATCGAGATTTTCAACCGTTACGGCATGAAAGGGACTTTCAACCTGAATGCCGGTTCGCTGGCGGTCGAACGCAAATTCCATGCCGACGAACTGAAAGAAGTTTACGCCGGACATGAAATCGCCAGTCATGGTTTCGAACATCCCTTCCTGGAACGCATCCCGCGGGCCTGCGCTCTGAACGATATGCTCGCCGACCGCCGCGAACTGGAAAAGATCACCGGACGGATCGTCAATGGTTTTGCACTGCCTTTCGGCACTTACGACCGTTCCGTGATCGAGCTGCTGCGTTCCGCCGGATACCTGTATTCCCGGACGACTCAGGCGACGGGACGGTTCTGGATCCCCGATGATTTCCTCCAATGGCATCCGACCTGTCATCACCGGGATGCGCTGGATTTCTGCGAAGGGTTCAAAAACACCCGTTATGCCTTGACCCTGTTCTATATTTGGGGACATTCCTACGAGTTCAACAACAATAACAACTGGGACCTGATCGAGAAGGTGTGCGCCGAACTGGCAGGACAGGAGAATATCTGGTATGCCACGAACGGAGAGATCATGCGTTATCTGACTGCCGTGAGACAGCTGGAAACTTCCGCCGATGCGGAGATCGTGTATAATCCGACGGCCATATCTCTGTGGTTCCGTCTCGAATCGGGGGATGTTGTCGAGCTCAAAAGCGGCGAGACCCGCTGTCTGAAATAATCTGTTTCGCTATTCCAATTTGCAAATAAGGAGACATTGAAAATGGCCATGGAAAGCCGTTCGGTCAAGATCGAAGCAAGCAAAAAAGCATTCAAAGGCAAAAAATTCCGCGTGGCGGTCATCGGCTGCGGCGGAATCGCGCAGACCCATCTGGAAGCCTACAAGCACATTCCGGAAGTGGAGATCGTCGCCGGCGTGGATATCGATCCGGAACGGCTGAAAATCATGGAGGAAAAATGGGGCCTCCCGAAAAAAGCCCTGTTCACCGACTGGAAGGAAATGCTGAAAAAGATCAAGCCTGACGGCGTGGATGTGTGCACGCCCAACGGTGTCCATTGCGCGCCGGTCGTGGATGCCTGCAATGCCGGCTGTCATGCCATGGTGGAAAAGCCCATGGCCATGAATCCTGCCGAATGCGAAAAGATGATCGCCGCCGCGAAAAAGAACAAAGTCAAACTCGCGGTCGGTTTCCAGCAGCGTTACAGTCCCAATACGCAGGTCCTGATCAATGCCCGCGACAAAGGACAGTTCGGCAAGATCATGTTCGTGAAATGTCAGGCGCTCCGCCGCCGCGGCATTCCGAACTGGGGTGTGTTCGGTCAGAAAAAACTCCAGGGCGGCGGCCCCATGATCGATATCGGCGTGCATATTCTCGAATGCGCCTACGAATTCATGGGTTCTCCCAAGCCGATTGCCGCCAGCGGCAATGTCTGGACCTATTTCGGCAACAAGCCCAGCAAGACCCGCAGTCCCTGGCCGAACTGGGATCACAAGACCTATACCGTGGAAGATCTCGCGATCGGACAGATCCGTTTCGACAACGGTGCGATCCTGCAGATCGAATCCTCTTTCGTGGCGCACATTGCCAAGAACAGCATCATGAATTTCACCGCCATGGGTGAAAAAGGCGGCTGTTCCTGGGAGAACGGCGAGATCTACTGCGACCAGAATGATCTGATGGTCAATATGACCCCGACTTTCATTTCCAATCAGGACGGCTGGGGCAGTCTGTTCCAGATCAAACTGCAGAACTGGGTGGATGCCTGCACGAAGGGCACCAAGCTCGGCGCTCCGGGCGAAGCGGGTCTGGCCGTGCAGAAAATGCTCGACGGCATTTACCGGTCCGCCGCAGCCGGAAAAGAAGTCACGATCAAGTAATCAAGTATGGCAGTCCTTGCGGGGCAGGGATTTTGCAACAGTAAAAACCATCAGACGGGGAAGGTTTCGGCTTTCCCCGTTTTTTATGGTTTCTGAAATCTTACCGGAAGTTGTTGATCGCGGCTTTGAGTTTGCGGGTTTCTTCGCCGGCTTTTTCCGCGAAGTCCGTCCCGGCGGACGCATAGATGATGCCGCGGGAGGAATTGATCACCAGACCCGTTTTTTCGGGTGTGAGACCGAACTTCAGGACGCCTTCGAGATCGCCGCCCTGGGCGCCGATCCCCGGCACCAGCAGCGGAGTCTTGCCGACGATCTTGCGGATCTCGCCGAGTTCCGCAGGCGCAGTGGCACCGGCCACCAGCATGTTGTTGCCGTTGTAATTCCACGGACCCGCGATCAGGGCCGCCACGTGTTTATAAAGCGGCTGACCGTCCGCCAGCGCCAGTTCCTGGATTTCCTTGGCGCCCGCATTGGAGGTGCGGCAGAGGATTACCGCGCCTTTTTCTTCATAATCCAGAAACGGTTTCAGTGCATCCATGCCCATATAGGGATTGAGGGTGACGGCATCGGCGCCATAGCGTTCGAACGCTTCTTTCGCATACATCTTGCTGGTGTTGCCGATGTCACCGCGTTTTGCGTCCAGAATGACCGGGACTTCCGGACATTTCGAACGGATATAGTCGAGCGTCATCGCCAGATCTTCTTCGGCGCACTGACCCTCGTAACAGGCGATCTGCGGTTTGTAGCAGCAGACATCTTTGCAGGTGGCGTCGATGATCGCGCGGTTGAAAGCGAAAATCGGGTTTTTGCCGGATTTGACGCATTCCGGCATTTTGGCGAGGTCGGGATCCAGCCCCACGCAGACCAGCGAGTTGTTCTGCGCCCAGATCGAATTGAGTTTATCGATGAATTTCATGGTTATTTTCCTTTCGGAGCCGATTTGCCGCTGAGCGGCTGGGAGGCGAATTCGATATATTCCAGATAGGCGACCGAGGACGTGCCGGTATACTGCGAGTTTGCGGAAAGGGTGATCGCCATTTTCTTCGGGATTTTTCCCTCGAAAATCCGTTTCAGATCCTTTCCGAGATTGCATTCGTCAACATACCAGCGTTTCAGACCGTCTTTTTCATTCCGGATGCAGCACCAGTGGACCTTGACCGCACCCATGCCGTATTTGACGAAACCGGTTTTCCCCTTCGGGGTGACGGTTTCCCAGCGGTATGCCATGCTCTCCTGGGAGAATGTGCTGCCCGTGCCGATGTAGATTCCGATCGCCTGGTCGTCTTTGTCCGGGTCCGTCCCGTCCGCGCCTTTCGGAAGCACATCCACGCGCCATTTCCAGCGCATATATGGATACTTTTCCAGATCGACATTGGCAATGTCATACAGGATCGTTCCGGTGGCTTCGTCCGAAGCCATTTTCAGGACCTTGACGCCGTCCATTTTCACGATGGAGAAAACCGCATCGGCGGTGGCGAATTTTCCTTTGTAGGTCCAGCCGGTGACCGCTTTGCCGTCCTGTTTTGCATTGCGGAAATCGATCCGGACTGTTTTGCCGGACGGTGCGGCCTGCAGCATGCAGGACAATACCAGCAGGATGCCGATTGCGGCAGAAAAGATGTTTTTCTTCATAAATTCCTCTCGGGGTTCAGTTCATTTTTATAATATTCATATCTGTTCAGAATATCGTGAACATATTTTTTGGTGGAAGAGATGGTAATGAGG
>JAZUCR010000759.1:0-3969 GCA_045639225.1 Victivallales bacterium | reverse complement strand
CGGCAGAACGGATGGAACCCATATCATGCGCAATGCCGCCGCCGGTGGCGCCGAGCGTGAACCCCGGACGGATGATCAGCGGCATGGTGCCGATTTCGCGGGCAATCGCCAATGCTTCGTCCATGTTGTGGGCCGAACCGCTCTTGGGCAGGTCCAGACCGATGGAACGCATGGTCTCCTTGAACAGATTGCGGTCTTCCGCCCGCCGGATCACTTCGGCTTTCGCGCCGATCATTTCCACGCGGTAACGGTCGAGGATCCCGGAATCATACAGCTCCAGCGCCAGATTCAGCGCAGTCTGGCCGCCCAGGGTCGGCAGGATCGCATCCGGCCGTTCCCGGCGGATGATCTCATGCAGGATGTCTTTGGTCAGCGGCTCGATGTAGGTGCGGTCGGCAAAATCGGGGTCGGTCATGATCGTGGCGGGATTGCTGTTGACCAGCAGCACTTCGTAGCCCTCTTCCTTGAGCGATTTGCAGGCCTGGGTTCCGGAATAATCGAATTCGCAGGCTTGTCCGATAACGATCGGGCCCGATCCGATCAGCATGATCTTCTTGATATCTGTTCTCTTCGGCATGATATGGGTTCCATCCGTTCTGCCGGGCAGGTCATTCCGTCCGGCATTCCGGGTTGATAATATACACTCTATTCGTAAGATTGTCCACAAAATTTTTTAAAATATATAAAAAATCCTGAATTCCATCTTGAAAAATGATTTTCCGGGACTATGTTCCTGCATTCAAAAAACGCGAAACAATGCGGACAGCAGCATGAAAATACATTTTACTTCGACCGCTTTTCACGGGGATGACTGGCGGGAAAAACTGCAGCGGTGCCGGAACTGTGCCGAATCTTTCGGCTGGGAGTTCGGCGTCCAGCTCCACAACACCGCTCCGGCCAGGATCATCGAGCTTCTCGCCCATGAGGGCGTTCCGCTCAGTGTCCACGGACCGCTCAATCAGGACCGGTTCTGGAACCTTTCCCGCAAAGAGATCGGCGACACGCTGGCCGCCATGGACCGGAATTTCGCGGAATTCGAAAAACTCGGCATTCACGAAGTGGTCTTCCATTCCTCGCTGATGAGCGATCTCACCCCCGAAGCTTTCGGCCACGGCAAATCCTACATCGAATGCATGAAGCCCTTTTACCGTCCCGAACTTGCCCGTTATCCGGGGAAAATGTTCAACCGCGATTTCGCCGGCGAGCCCGAATTCGCCGAACGTTATGAACTCCTCCGCCGGAACATGGAGCTGGTCCGGCAGCGGTTCCCCGGTTTTCTGATCGTGCAGGAAAACGATTTCCCCGCTTTTACCGAAATGAACATGTTTTTCCGCGACATGATCACGCTGAATTCGCCGCTGTGTCTGGATACCGGACATCTCTGGATCACCGCCCACCAGGCAGGCATGGATTACCAGCAGGAGATAAAAACCGCCGCCGATTCCGGGCTGCTGCGCATGTGCCATCTCCACTCGTCCAGCTACACGTCCGCGATCCCCGCCGATGAATGGTCGGACGGCCACAAACGGCTGACCCTGGTCAATCCCGAAATGGATCTGCCGCGGGCATTCCGCACCCTCGTTGCCGGCGGACTGGATTTCTTTGTGCTGGAAATCACCGACGCGGATGAGAAAGAACTCCAGATCATGAAACAATGGCTGGACCGGCCGGATGAGGCATGAAATCTGCCCTCAAAAAACGACATTCCGGCCGCAATCTCAGTTTTTAAACGTATCCGAAACCGCATTGACCGCGGTTCCGTTTTTCCCCGTCGTCTGAATATTGCTGAGGAACAATCCGGCGGTCTGGACGGTGCCGGTTTGAAGCACGACCCCCTCGTTGGATGAATCGCAGACCAGAATGTCGGAGATCATGGAATCTTTCAGGGATCCTCCGAGCAGAATGGCATTCTTCGCCTTGGAGTGGACCGTGGTGATCTGGATGTCCGAGGTATCTCCCAGCGGCGATGAACCGCCGTACATCTGATCGCCGATCTTCACGACGGCTTTCGCTTGAAGCCCGGCCGGAGAAGTATCCATGACGTTGCTGATCTGGATGTGATGCAGCCGGACGCCGCCGTTGTTCAGCAGCCGAACGATATGATGCCCCCCGGCGCAGTAACCGCGGACATTGCGGATGGAAATGTTATAAGTATCAGCACTCCCCGGTTCGGGCGAACCGCCATAAAACTCAAAAGCCTCCATGATCCCGGATTCTCTGACCGGACTGCCGAGTGCCGTCAGGGCGATCAGGTCGTCTCCCGTATTGCCGGTGATATTTTCGATGGTGATATCCCGGCAGCCCCGCCTCAAATCCAATCCGTCCCGGTTGAGGATTTTTACGGTTTTTCCGTCAATCGTGACCTTTTCTTCGGAACAGAAACGCAGATCCCGGACAATACCTCTCTGACAATATTCCAGAGAAACCGCCCAGGCATGAGAATCGACCATGGACACATTGCAGATGGAGAAATCGGAAACTTTCACCAGCAGGATCCCGATATTTCTCCAATCGCTTTTCTGTCTTTGATCTTCTTTCCCGGCATCGGTTCCATAGGTTTGCACGCCAAGAGTCTTTCCACTGTCGCCTGTCGCCCTCGGATAGTCGGCACCTTCCAGAACTGCGCTCCCTTCCCCGATGATATGGATCCCGGA
This sequence comes from Victivallales bacterium, assembly GCA_045639225.1. Taxonomy (GTDB): domain Bacteria; phylum Verrucomicrobiota; class Lentisphaeria; order Victivallales; family UBA1829; genus SIG94. Next base: position 1,315 of record JAZUCR010000759.1, on the reverse strand, counting down.
CAACTCTTTGACCTCGGGATTCCCGGCAATGCAGTTGGCACTGCGGATCCAGTTGTCCCGGGCATGATCCGACAGCTTGATCCGACAGTTCATGATGTAAAGCGTTGTCCCTGCCGGCAGCAGGATCGCGGAGTCGATCAGCCAGTAATCACGCCCGGAACATTCATCGGGACGGCGTTTGAAGATCCTGACGATCCCGTTGGTTTTTTGAGCATCTCCGACTGCGGCATTGATCCGTTCGATATCACTGCCTCTGTAGTCATTCGGATCGGTATAATTCATGATATGATCCTCTGTATTGAATTTTGGAAAAGTTCTGTGCCCATTCATGCAAAACTGCAGATGATGTTCTCATCCGCAGGCAGTTAATCCCGGATCGGAGAGCGGAGAATGAAATTGGGGATGAACTGCGGTTTCCGGATTCCCTCATTCAGACAAAATACCGTTCTGGTCTTCTTTCCCGTCAGCCTCCCGATATCCAGGTCCAGAAACGCGAAATAAAGCCGGGCGCCGGGCGCCAGTTTCACATCGGAAGACAAGCGCAGGTAATAAACCGTTTTCTTACTGCGCGTTACCGGTATAATGGAATCAGGCTTTGCGGAATCGGCGAGCTCCTGGATCTGACCGTCCGGAGTCTGCGTATAAACGAAAATTCTGCATCCGGACGGGGAATCATAATACAGCCTCAAGCTGCCGTCCAATTCCAGATCCAGCTCCTTTTTGGAAGGGTTGGTGAAAGAAAAGGCAATACCGGATCCTTCGTCGTTGTTCCGCAGCCAGGCGAAATTCATATCGCTGAAACAGGTCAGTTTAGCGGTTCGGAAAAGCGGTTTTTTCCCGCCCGTGATTTGAACTTTCATTGGGATCATTTCGAAATCGGAAGGTTTTTCTCCTTTGCCGATGCACCAGAATGCCCAGGTGCCGGGATATTTCTTCCCTTTGAAGAACAGAGGAATGGTTGAGTCGCCGGCCTTGATCAGATTCTCTTTCAACGCCCGGACTCCCGACTCGTGGATATTGGAAATACGCTGATAGTAAGGTTCTTCTCCCAGGCAGACGATTCCGGCCAGGAAAATCAGAGTTGAGGCAAGTTTCATAAAATACACCTTCTGCGCTTATTGTTCTTTGATATGGAGCAGACGGCAGCGCCGCTGATCCAGGCGGACCTTGACGGTCCGGTTGCCGGGGGAAAGAGTTCCGATCTCTTTGCCGTCTTCAACATCCGAAACCACCGCCGGTCGGGTTCCCGGTATGGAAACCGGCACATCTACGGTCTTGAGATCGCAGTATTCGGAAACGGCAATGAGCGATTCTT
>JAZUCR010000758.1:0-3757 GCA_045639225.1 Victivallales bacterium | reverse complement strand
GTCGAATAGATGTAGAACGTGTCGACGTCTTTGGTGATTTCCGGGAGCTGCAGCCAACAGGCCTTTTGGGTATAGTCGGGCGCCTTCCCCGCGTTCTTGACGGCGGTGCCGGCCGCCGACTTCTTTGCTGCCGATGTGCCGGTGCAGCCGGACAGACCGAGCGTCATAACAGCAATCATTGCCAATGCCGAAAAAATCTTCTTCATCTTTTTTTCTCCGTTGTCAATTCATTAAAGGAATCTGTTCTCTTCAGGTTTTCTGCTGGCAGAAGGACTTTCACTCCGCACAAATCCTGCTCAACGTCTCCTGTTTCTGCCGGATCGTTGCCAGCAGCGCCGTGCAGTCCTGCTGGGAATGTGCGCGCAGCAGCTCCGTGAGTTCGGCAACGGGAACGAAAATCGGGGTCAGGGCCAGATTGCCCAGGGCGCCCTTGAGAGCATGGGCGGCGGAAAAAGCGGTATCCTGATCACCCGCCTGCATGGCATCGTAAAGTTTTTGAAAATTGGCATCTCCCGGCATCTTCTTTACCATGCGGAGATAAAACTCCTCATTGTTCAGACACCGTTTCAGCCCTTCCTGCGTATCTGCTCCGAAATCAATCAGATCGCTGATCGTCATAATCTTGCATTCTCCTTTTATTGCTTTCCGGAAGGCAAATCAGGGATATTCGCCCCTGCTCATATTACCGTCCGATTAAGGTCTGTTTCCACTTTATTGCCGGGTATTCCGTCATTTTGAGTACTGCCATCCCGCAGTGTTCTGTTTCGTCAGGACGGCGCCCAGTTTCTGTTTCAATACGTTTATATCGATGGGTTTCGCAATATGCGCCTGCATCCCGGCTGCCTGGGCGGCCCTGATGTCTTCCGGGAAAGCGTTGGCGGTCATCGCCAGAATGGGAACGGCCGCCAGTTGCGGATCTTTCAGTGAACGGATCTCTCTGGTAGCCGCATATCCGTCCATGACGGGCATCTGAATGTCCATCAGCACGGCGTCATAGTAACCGGGGGAGGATGCGCTGACTTTTTCCACGGCGATCCGGCCGTTTTCCGCGGTCTCGACCTGAAGCCCCATGCGCTCCAAAATCATTTGCGCGATTTCCAGGTTGACGGCGTTGTCTTCCACCAGCAGAAGACGTCTGCCGGAAAAGTCGAACGCATCGTTGCCGGATTCCCGTTCCTTTTCGAATTCCTTCTTCATATCTTTTGCACTGGCGATCCGGAATTTGACGTGGATCACGATCTCCGTCCCCTTGCCCTGCGAGGTAAACACTTCGATGTCTCCGCCCATCAGATCGACAATACGTTTGGTGATGGCGAGACCGAGACCGGTGCCCTCCATGCCGCTGACGGTGGAGGTCCGTTCACGTTCGAAAGCAGTAAACATCTTCGCGACGAACTCTTTGGTCATCCCGATGCCGTCATCCTTGAAGCGGATTTCGTATGACCCGTAGCCGTTTGCCTCATTGTCGGGTTCGCAGATGGAAACCGAGATGGATCCGCCTTCCGGCGTGAATTTGTAGGAATTGGAAATCAGGTTCAAAAGGACACGGTTGAAATTTTTCTTGTCGCACCACACATACCGGTTGCGGAGCTGGGAAGTGTGCACGGAAAATTTCAGGCGCTTCTGTTCCATCTGAGCAGAAAAGAGTTCGTCCATCTCTTCGAGACACAAGCACAGATCCGTGGGATTGTATTCCAGTTCCAGCTGACCGTTCTCGAGACGGCTCATTTCCAGGATGTCGTTGATCAAAACCAGCAGCTGCTGACTGGATTTTTCGATTTTGATCAGATAATTCCGCAGCATATCCGGCGGTTCTCTGAGTGCGAGTTCCGTATAACCGATGATGGCGTTCATCGGAGTGCGGATGTCGTGAGACACATTGAACAGGAACTGGCTTCTGACCAGACTGCTTTCCGCCATGCGGATCTTTTCCCGCTCGGCGGACTCGTGTTTTTTCCTCACCAGATTCTGGACATACAGCAGAACGATCAATCCGACGAAGACGATGAGAATCGAAACCACCCCTCCTGCGATCAGAGCATCCCGCATGGCCAGCAGACTCTTCTGGCGCATCAACAGCTTTCCGAGCCACATCAGCGCCGTATAAACGAGCAGAGCGAACAGCACGAACCCGGAAATGGCCATGCTGCTGTATTCCGCCAGAGAACTCCGTTTGACGGTATGCCAGTAGAATACGAATCCGAGCAGACACCAGCAGGACAGGAGCAGAAAAGCTTCACAGCTCATGGCGTCCAGCGCCACCAGACACGGGACGATCTGGGCGATTCCGAACAGCACGGAGATCACCAGGCCGATCAGTCCTGTCGCCATCATTCCGTAATTGGCTTCCGTTCTGGCTATTCTATAGGATGCCGCGGAGGTGTAGCCGTAAGCAACGATGGCGCCGAAAGCGGTCAGATCGACAAACCAGTTGAGCGTATTTCTGCCTAAAAGCGAGATGAGGACGGAAAGGATGATAATGAAGAAAATGCAATACTCCGATTTGGTGAATTTATCCGAGAGAATTTTATCCTCCGCCATCACCGAGAGCAGATTCACGATAGCACGGTAGGAGCCGATGATTCCGGTCAGAATAGCAGCAAACGAGGTTATGACGATAATGACAAGACCGGGTGTTCCCATCGTTTTCCGGGCGGCATAGAACGTCGGCAGGGAGATGATCCCCTTCAGCTTGTCAAGGTCGGCAATGTATGCGGTCCACGAGGCATAACCGTCCGGAATGGCGGAGACGCTGACGACGGCCATGGCCGCATAAGCAAAGGCCGCAACGGCAATGGCGCAGAAGAGGACACCTTTTGCCTTGCGCAAGGGGAATTTGAAATTTACCGTTTCGAAGCACGGCACCTCGAATCCCACGAAGGCCCACGGAGCCAGAATGACCAGACTGAAAATGGCAAATCCCTTGTTCACGTTCTGATAACCGTAGGAGCTGAGGATGTTGTTCCAGTCGACATTTGGAAAGCAAAAGACGGATACGGCGACCACTCCGGCAATAAGAATCACGCCAAGTGCAGTGGCAAGCCATTTCAAGACCGACTTCATCAGCAGGAAAAGGAATCCCACCCCGCACAGAGCGCCGACGGAAAGGAGAACCTCATAGAGATAGACCGGCTTGCCCGCAATGGTGTAATAATATCCATGATGCCCGGTATCCCCCAGCAATACCTGGACGACAAGAAACAGGGCGGTCCCGTTCAGAAATACGATCGTCAGATAGGAAAGACAGAGAAACCAGGAACAGAGGAAAGCATGATCCCGGCCCAGCGCAGTCCGGGTATAGGCATAAATTCCGCCGGATCCCGGGGAATGCCGCATCAGGAAGCAGATGCCGGAGCAGACCAGCAGCATGATGCCCAGTCCGATCACCATGGAGATGATAGTTCCCGCCGGGCCCGCCACGGGCAGGAAAGTCGAACTGGGCATGACAAAAGCCCCCCATCCGACCATACAGCCTAAAGCCAGTGCCCATACATCAAGCATCGAGAGTGATTTACCTTTTGTGTCTTTTTGTTCCGTCATAATGATTCACCGTGTATTCAAAGTTTGGTTTCGTTTTCTTTTTCCCAGATGATTTCCTCCAGCGTCTGGAACAGAATTTCCGGATCCACCGGCTTGGAAAGGTGCGCATTCATCCCCGCCTGAAGCGAATTTTGCACATCTTCGTCGAACGCATTCGCCGTCATGGCGATGATGGGCACGGTCCGGGCATCCGGACGATCCATCCCGCGGATCACGG
>JAZUCR010000757.1:0-1692 GCA_045639225.1 Victivallales bacterium | reverse complement strand
GCGGATCGTTTTGAGCAGGCGCGTCAGTTTACTGTGCAGTCCGCCGCTGGTGGCGGCCGCCGCCAGGATCGCACCCGACGCATAATTGCGCCCGACCCCGACCATCGGCCAGTCCGCCCGCTGGGCAAACAGCAGGAAACTCGAATACCGGTTCCCCGGCGGCAGATGTTCCGGCGCCGGAAACTCCATGATGCTCCGCTTCGCTTCGTCCGAAAGCGGGAGGAAATTGTGGATCAGATCCAGTTCGGTGCGGTCGTTGTTCTTCAGGAAAATGAACATTTTGCTCTGCGTCATAATGATCTGCCCGACGCCCGACTGCGCCATCTGCGCGATGGACTGCGTAATGGTGATCGCCACGCAGTTGAATTTGCGCAGTTGAGCATAAGACTGTTTCATGATCTCGTCCGCTCCGGGGATCAACAGGAAACGGGACGCTTCCTCGAACAAATACATCTTTTTTGCCGAGCGCGACATACTGACAATCTGGTTCTTCACCAGGTTGTTGATGACGATCCCAACCAGATTTTTCAACGCTTTGCCGGACTGAGCCATCTTGCCAAGTTCAATATGAATCCAGCGTTTGGAAAGGTCGATCGTCGTCTCCCCGTCAAAGAGGCAGCCTTTTCCGCTCTCGATCGAATACACCGCCAGCCTTGCGGCGATCCGGGAGCTTTCGTTTTTTTCCGATTCAAGACCGGAAAATGAAGTCTCACGAATGGCTTCCACCAGCTGACTGTGATACGGCATGTCGCCTTTGCCCATGAACGCATACGAGATGTTGCGAAGCATCTCCGGATCGTCAAGGATATAGGAATTGACCTCCTGAACGGTCCAGGAACGATAAATTTTGAACAGTTCCCAGCCCGCGGTTTCCAAATCCTCTGGCCGAACCGCCAGCATGTCCCGCAAATCGAAAAATGCGTCCTGCGCGGTATTGCGGTCCGGGGGAAGCGTCGGAATGATCTTTTCGATGGTCAGACTCAGCCTTGCCGCCTTTTCCAGTTCCGCACGATGACGGAGCCGCCACTCATGGTAGGCGTCAGTGTAAACCGCCGTCACAAACGGAGTGATGATGGCGGACCGGTCCTGAATCTTTTCCAGGTCGGTGCTTTCCCCGCACATCGCCACCAGAAACGCCGTTACATATTCGATCTGCGCCGGAGTCAGCGGCAAGCCGCCTGTATCAAAATAATTCAGCGTCAGGTTCGCACTCGGATCAATGACTATATACTGAGCTTCATCTCCGTAAATCCGGGTAAGGTTCAGGTAACTTCCGCCTTCCTCAATGATCACGATTTTGGAAAATTCATGATAACATTGCGATAAAATCGAAACAAAGTTCACGGATTTTCCAGACCCGGTCTGCCCCAGGCACAGCGTATGCTGCGGCGTTCCCCCGTCAAAGAAGGAAAAAGTCATCAGATTGCCGTGATCGCCTTCGAAAAGAATGTTTCCTTCCCGGCCTTTCCCGACAAAAGAGCTTGAAAACGGCAGCAGCGCCGCCAGCGGTCGGTGCATACAGTCCAGCAGCGCGTCCCGCCGATGGTAAAACAAATTTCCCGGCAGGGTTTTGCTGAAATTATGCAGGCTTTGAAGTCCCAGGTCGTATGAATCCAGACTGGTGAACATCGAAGTCGCCGCCTGTTTTAGGATGGTCGAATCGCTTTGCAGATCCGCCAGATCCCGGTTCCA
>JAZUCR010000756.1:0-3390 GCA_045639225.1 Victivallales bacterium | reverse complement strand
AAACACCGACATTGCAATCCGCGGCAACCGTATTGCGGAAATCGCACCCGGAATCTCCGGTGATTTCGACCAGGTGATCGATGGTTCGCATTATGCCGCTTTGCCGCCGTTTTACAATACCCACTGCCATGCGGCCATGACCCTGCTGCGCGGGATCGCCGACGATATGGAACTCTTCGAATGGCTGAACGAGCACATCTGGCCCGCCGAGGCGAAACTGACCGATGAAGATATTTACTGGGGCACCCGTCTGGCCTGTCTGGAAATGATCAAATCCGGCACGGTGTTTTTCAATGACATGTATTTCCATCCCGCCGAGACGATCCGTGCGGTCGAGGATGCCGGGATCCGCGCCGCGGTCGGCATGATCGTGCTGGATGTGAATCCGGCGGCCAATGAGGCTTTTCAGCGGGACAACGAGGCGGTCTGGGCCGCGCGGGCGAAGATGTCCGACCGTATTCAGCTGGCCTGGTCGCCGCATGCGATCTACACCGTCAGCGAAGCCAACTTGAAAGAGGTCGCCCGAAAAGCCGCCGAAATGAAAGTCAGGATTCATATCCACATGTCGGAAACTGCGAAGGAAGTCGAGGATTGCCGGTCTCAGCACGGCTGCACCCCGGTCGAATATCTGGACCGGCTCGGTCTGCTGTCGGACATGACGCTGGCGGCGCATTCGGTACATCTCAGTGATTCCGACATCGAACTGCTGAGTTCGCGCGGCGTCAATCTCGCTTATAATCCGTGCAGCAATTACAAACTTTCCTCGGGACGGTTCCGGTTCCGCAAACTGCTGGACAGCGGCTGCAAGGTCGCGTTCGGCACGGACGGCTGTGCTTCCAACAACAACCTTTCGATGTTCGATGAAATGAAAGTCGGTGCGCTCGGCGCCAAGCAGGAATTCGGCGGTCCGACGGCCTGTCATGCCGAAGAGATCTTCCACGCCGCCACGCGGACCGGTGCGCAGGCGTTCGGGATCGATGCCGGCGTGATCGAAACCGGAAAATTGGCGGACATCATGCTGGTCGATCTGGATTCCCCGATGATGGTCGCGGCGCACAATCTGATTTCCAATGTCGTGTATGCGGCGGATACTTCCTGTGTCGCGACACTGATCTGCAACGGCAAAGTGCTGATGCAGGACCGTCAGGTCCCCGGTGAAAAAGAAGTGATCCGCGAGGCGCGCCGCTGCTCGGAACATCTGCGTGCCTGACCCTTTCAATTCGAAGCGGGATCATACCCCGTCAGACGCAGAAAATTATCGTGGAACACGGCCTTGCGTTCCGCATCGGTCAGCGGTTCCGCCAGCACTCCCCAGACATTCATCAGGGGGTTGATGACCGGATAATCGGTTCCGAAAAGGATCCGGTCCGCTCCGATCCGGTCGATTCCCCAGCGGAGCATGTGCCAGCGGAAAAGTCCCGAGCCGGAAAGATCCCAATAGGCATTGGGATGTTTTTCCGCCAGACTGTAACTGATGTCGCAGTCGAAACTTCCCGGATGGGCGATCACGACTTTCAAACGGGGAAACCGCGAAAGCAGCCGGTCCACGTCCTCCGCAGTGGATGGATGAATGTTCAGGATCATGCCCAGATCGCTCACGGTTTCCAGGATCGGGTCCATTTCCGGAACGGCATAATGCCTATATCCCTGCACGTAGCCGGCAATTTCGCCCACCCAGCGGAAGCCGAGATCGTAAAAACGCTTCACTTCCGCTATCGAGGCTGCCGGATAATTCGGATGGATGTTGACTCCGGGATAAAAATGTTTGCCGAAATGTTCCCTCCATTGCAGCACGATATCGTTTTCCTTCCGCAGGATTCCCGGATCGGTTCCGTCGTTGCGGAGATTGAACGTGCCGCAGAAAAAGGAAATTCCGGCATCGGAAAGTTCCTGCTGATACTGATCGTAATCTTTCGGTCCGCTCAAGGGACAATCCCGGTTGAAATAAGGATGCGCATGGGCATCGATAATCGGATAATCAATTCCCGGAAAGCTCCGGCATTTCCATTCCATCAACATTTTTATCTCCATCGTTGATTTCACGCATTCGTCAAGAATGATAAAATATAATCCGTGCCGGAACCGTTGTCAAACGCAGACCGGTTCCGTCCGGTGGATTTGATTTATTTCGCCGGCAGGACGAAATTCCAGATCGGAAGACCGGTCTTTTCGCCCGTGGATATGCAAATGCCGCGGAAGAAATCCAGCCATGCACCCGGTTCCAGCACCACCGAAGAATACCCGAACGGCTGACAGGCGGACACGATCACTTTCCCTTTGCCGATATTCCGTTCCATGATTGCCGGTTTGCCGTCCGGATAGGATGCGAGAACTTTTCCAGTGAACCCTTCAGGAAAATCGTAACTCCAAGGCAGGGCGGCATCTGGAGCAATTGCATGGGATTTCCCGACCGGGGCTTTTTTACCCTTGCACATCAGCGAGGAGACTCCCGTGGTCCGGACTTTCAAGTCGGGGATAAGTTCACCGCGTTCCGCAACTTTGGTCCCGTCATAATGATACGACCACACATTGGGATCGAAAACGACTAGCGTCCCGCCGTTCCTGACAAAATCCAGAATGATTTTTACATCTTCAGGCTGTGCATACCTCATCCGTGGAATGTAAAGGAGTCTGATTCCGTTCAACGTGTGGATGCCTTTTTTCAATCCGGTCGGGGAAACGAACCGGAAATTGGCCCCGAGTTTTTCCCCCAGCAGAGCATAGATGCAATAATAAGGATGGCCCTGCGAATCCCCCAGCCCCCACCGGTCGGCATCGCTGTAAAGGATGGCGCTGCGCGTATCGGTCGGGATAGGCAGTTTGTTCATGCCGGAAATCAGTTTGCCCAGCCGGAGCATTTCAGCGTAACTTTCCGGAATGGTGATATTGGCCGGTCCCTCATCATACCAGAGGAACACCTCCGCACCGTTTTTGAGCGCCTGCGAGGTCCATTCCCGGACATATTCCGGGGTAGGACTGCCGCTGTGATAGATAAACATCTGGGGCATTGCACAAATCCGGCTCCGATTGGCCAGATCGCGCAGCAGCCGGACCGAAAATCCCGTATGGTAAATTGCCCGCCCGATTCCACCAAAGGCCTTACTGCTGGTGGGATAGGGATCGGTGCCGAAAACTTCCGCATCCGGCGAAAACAGCGCTGCATCCACGCAGCAGATGGAACCGCAGTTGTTCCTGTTCACGGCCAGATAGGGAACACCGGGGAGTTCCTTCCGGAATTGTTCCGAAGTCTGTTTCAGATAGGCCGCAAACCGGTCATTCCACCACCGCCAGAAGGCAATTCTCCGGAACTGGCTGTCTCGATCCGGCTTGCCGCGGAAATCGGGCAGACCGAATTTGCCGAATCCGTAATTGTCCCTGATTTCCTGATCT
>JAZUCR010000755.1:0-23078 GCA_045639225.1 Victivallales bacterium | reverse complement strand
GGCATCGACCACGTCGCCGTCTTTGGCCGGGCCGGGCTGTGCACCGGGCTGCGGGCCTGCACCGGCGCCGGGAGCGCCCTGGGCGCCCTGCTGCTGGTAGACGCTCTGACCGATCTTCATGAGCAGTTCTTCGAGCTGCTGCATGGTGGACTTCATGGCCTCGGTATCATTGGCTTCGATCTGCTTTTTGAGCTGGTCGATCTTGTCCTGGACCGGCTGTTTGACATCGGCCGGGACCTTGTCGCCGAGTTCCTTGAGCTGTTTCTCAGTCTGGTAGACCATCGAATCGGCGCGGTTCTTGACCTCGATTTTCTCCTTGGCGGCCTTGTCTTCGGCTTCATGCGCCTTGGCATCATCGACCATACGTTTGATTTCCTGTTCGGAAAGTCCGCTGCCGTCGGTGATGGTGATCTTCTGTTCCTTGCCGGTGCCCATGTCCTTGGCGGTCACGTTCAGGATGCCGTTGGCGTCGATATCGAAAGTCACTTCGATCTGCGGGATGCCGCGCGGGGCAGGGGCGATGCCGTCCAGACGGAACCGTCCGATCGACTTGTTGTCGGCCGCCATGTTGCGTTCGCCCTGGAGCACGTGGATGTCAACCGAAGGCTGATTGTCCGCGGCAGTGGAGAACACTTCGCTCTTGCGGGTCGGGATCGTGGTGTTGCGTTCGATCAGTCTGGTGGTCACGCCGCCGAGGGTTTCGATACCCAGCGAAAGCGGGGTAACGTCGAGCAGAACCACATCGTTGACCTGTCCGCCGAGCACGCCGCCCTGGATGGCCGCACCGGCCGCCACGACTTCGTCCGGGTTCACGCCTTTGTTCGGATCTTTGCCGAAGATGTTGGCTGCTTTCTGCTGGATCCGGGGCATACGGGTCATGCCGCCGACGAGGATCACTTCATTGATGCTGCTCTTGCTCAGGCCGGAATCCTTGACGCAGATCTCGCAGGGATTGACGGAACGTTCGATCAGCGGATCGGTGAGCTGTTCCAGCTGGGCGCGGGAGAGAGTCTTCTGCAGATGCAGCGGACCGCTCTGGTTCATGGTGATGAACGGCAGATTGATTTCCGAGTTCATGCTGGAGGAAAGTTCGATCTTGGCTTTTTCACCGGCCTCTTTCAGACGCTGCAGAGCCTGCGGATCGTTGCGGAGGTCGACGCCGTTTTCCTTTTTGAATTCATCGGCCAGCCAGTCGATCACTGCGCGGTCGAGGTCATCGCCGCCCAGGTGGGTATCGCCGTTGGTGGCTTTCACTTCGAACACTCCGTCGCCGATTTCCAGAATGGAGCAGTCGAAAGTGCCGCCGCCGAAGTCATACACGGCGATCGTTTCATCTTTCTTCTTGTCCAGACCGTAAGCCAGAGACGCGGCGGTCGGTTCGTTGATGATCCGTTTCACATCGAGACCCGCAATGCGTCCGGCGTCTTTGGTTGCCTGGCGCTGGGTGTCATTGAAGTAAGCCGGCACGGTGATCACGGCTTCGGTGATCTTTTCGCCGAGATAGGCTTCCGCATCGGTTTTGAGTTTCTGCAGGATCATGGCGGAGATTTCCTGCGGGGTGTAGGTTTTGTCCGCGATCTTGATGCAGGCATCGCCGTTGCGGCCTTCCACCACTTCATACGGAACGCGCTTGATTTCCGCCTGCACTTCGGCATCGGAATATTTGCGGCCCATGAAACGTTTGATGGAGAAAACGGTGTTTTTCGGATTGGTCACCGCCTGACGTTTGGCGGTCTGGCCGACCAGACGCTCTCCGGTTTTGGTAAAAGCGACCACGGACGGGGTGGTATTGGCACCTTCCGCGTTCGGGATCACTTTAAACGAAGTGCCTTCCATCACTGCCATGCAGCTGTTGGTCGTGCCCAAATCGATTCCAAGAATTTTTCCCATAGTTACTGTCCTTTCTGTTTGTTCAGTTTTCAGTTTCAAATTGCACCATCTGCTAAGCATACCTTATGCCAACTTTTGGTGAAAGACCGGAACCTGTTCAAAATAAAGCTTTTATAAAACGAACCAAAATTATCGGCAATCGGAAAACAAGGCGTTGGCACAGAAAAAATGTGTCACACTGTGTCACAATGACACACTTATGTCCGTTCCGGCAGGATGGAAAACTGATAAGGACGTGGAGAACCGGCAAAATACGGCGAAGGGTCAGCGGGAACCGGTGAAATTTGGAAAAAACGAGAGAGAGGATTTGCTTTTTCTCTGTTTTAATGCTATAGTATAGGGTAATAACCTTCCCTGAAGAATCAGAATTCCTGAAGGTGGCCGGGAGGGGAACAGTTTCAACGAAAAAAGAAAGTAAAACGGAGGATAAATTATGTTGAAACGACTGTCATTCATAGCTGATTTTACACTGCTGCCGCGGCAGATTACCAACAACAGGACGCTGCTGATGCAGCTGGTAATACGGAATATCGCCAGCAGATACCGGGGGTCGATGCTGGGGCTGCTCTGGAGTTTCGCCCAGCCGCTGCTGATGCTTTGCGTTTATACTTTCGTATTCAGTGTGGTCTTCACGATCCGCTGGGGAATCGATACTGCCGGATCCAAAAGTGCCTTTCCGATGATCATGTTTTGCGGAATGGCGCTTTACACGGTATTTGCGGAAAGCATCAATATCAATTCCACTATTATTGTGGCGAACGCCAATTTTGTCAAGAAGGTGATTTTTCCGCTGGAAATTCTGCCGGTAGCGCAGACATTGGCATCGTTTGTTCTGGGGCTGGTCTGGTTCATCCTGCTGTTCATCGGGGCGATTTTCTTCTTCGGCAAAATAAGTTTCACGATGCTGCTGCTGCCGGTGATTCTGGTCGAGCTGTTTCTGTTCACGCTGGGTATTTCCTATTTTGTGGCTTCCCTCGGAGTCTATCTCCGGGATACGCCTTATATAGTCGGAGTCATTCTGCAGATCCTTTTTTTCATGACGCCGATTTTTTACCCGATTGCCGCGGTTCCTGAAAAATACCGCTGGCCGCTGATGATCAATCCGCTGACCACCATGATCGAAGAAGCCAGAAAAGTATTTCTTTATGGACAGCTGCCGGATTGGAAATTCCTTGGAATATCTTTCCTGGTATCCATAATTGTCTGCCAGCTGGGAGTTGCATGGTTCACCAAAACGAAGAAAGGATTTTCCGATGTCCTCTGAAACATTACTTCGAGTTTCCGGGCTTTCCAAATGCTTTGAAATTTATAAACGCCCGATCCACCGTCTGTATCAGACCTTATGCGCCGGCCGCCGGAATTTTTACAAGGAATTCTGGGCCCTGAGGGATGTCAATTTCGAAGTCCAGAAAGGTGAATGTATCGGGATCATCGGCCGGAACGGCGCCGGGAAATCCACTCTGCTGCAGCTGATTACCGGAACGCTGACACCGACCTCCGGGACCGTGGAAACGCACGGCAAGATCGCCGCCCTGCTGGAACTGGGCTCCGGCTTCAATATGGAGTTCACCGGACGGGAAAATGTCTATATGAATGCCGCCATTCTGGGACTCACAAAGGAACAGATCGACCAGCGTTATCAGGAGATCCTGGACTTTGCCGATATCGGCGATTTCATCAATCAGCCGGTAAAAACATATTCTTCGGGTATGCAGATCCGTCTGGCTTTTGCCGTTCAGGTCCTGGTTCAGCCGGATATTCTGATCGTTGACGAGGCTCTTGCGGTCGGCGATATCTTTTTCCAGCAGAAATGTCTGAGAAAAATCGGTCAGATGGTGGAAGCTGGAGCGACCGTCCTGCTGGTCACGCATGATATGGGAACCCTGGTAGGATTCTGTTCCAGAGCGATCTATCTGAAAGGCGGCACGGTTGTCGCTATGGGGCCGGCGGCGGAAATTGCTGAAAAATATCAGAATGATACCACCAGCACCAGCAGAGACCATTTTTCCATTGGAGACACCGGCAACATGGCCCCGGAAGAACAGGAACAGTTCCGGTTCCGCATCAATCCCGATTTCCAGAAAAATGCCGCGGAAGTTTCGGGTTCCGGCGAAGTGGAATTCACGTCGATGGACTTTTATACGCCCGACGGGAAGGAAATCCATCAGTGTTTTCCACGCGATGAAATCACCGTGGTAGTTTCCATGATCGCGGTCAAGGACATCGTGTCCGGCGCCGCGGCAGGACTGCTGTGCACCAATAAGGACAATGTGCCGCTGTTCGGGATCAATACCGACTGCTACGGTTTTTATTTCACCGAATTGACTGCCGGCGAACATTATACCATTTCCTGGACATTCAAAATGCCGGTCAATCCGGGACAATATATCTTCTCTCTGGGATTGAAACCGGATCCGCTTTCATCATATTTCTATAAACGCATGTTCTCCGTAGCCGTTTTGAATGTGGTTCCGAATCCGAATGCCGAAAGTCTCAATACCGGCTGGATCAACATTCCGAAGGCTGCATTCAGATTGGAAAAGGCGAAGAAAACGGAATGAATATCAACACCGAAACAGGGAATGTCCCGAATGGGGCCGACGGTCCCCTGGGCAAGGCAGAGCATCGCCATGATGACATCATCATGCCGGCATTTGTTTCCGACCAGGTGCTGCTGGCTCATGAATGCATGCGGAAACTGCTGACCGATTATGATTTCCATACCGTTCTGGATATCGGATGCGGGGAAGGACTTCATTCGGATATTTTGCGTCAGAACGGGAAAAATGTCTTTTCCCTGGATTACGGCAAATCTCCGTATCTGATGCGCCGGGAAGACAAGAGTAACATCATCATCGGCGATTTCAGGAAATATGATTTCGGTTCCCTCCAATTCGACGCTGTCTGGTGTTCGCATGTGCTGGAGCATCAGATGGATTCCCATCGTTTTCTGTGCAAAGTGCACCAGGTGCTGCGTGAAAACGGCGTGCTGGCAGTGACCGTGCCTCCGCTGAAACATCAGATCGTCGGGGGGCATGTTTCACTTTGGAACGCGGGGCTCCTGCTGTATCATCTGATCCTGGCCGGTTTCGACTGCAGTCAGGCCGCAGTCAAAAAACACGGTTACAATATCAGCGTGATCGTCGTCAAGAAAACGATCGACGTAGTTCCGAAATTGATTTTCGATGCCGGAGATATCACCACGATCCGTCCGTATCTTCCGGAGGGGCTTACATACAGTGAAAATATTAATGACGTTCAGTTCAACGGTGATCTCGACGAATTGAACTGGTTATAACGGTTTTGGTCGGGTTTATCCCGCTAATTTGGAAGTGAGGGAATGAGAATATGATAATTTGTTGCTTATGTCCGTTTATCGGCAGATATTTTCAGTCGACCCCTTTCGGTGTTCAAAGTTGGTATTATTATAAGAACGTTTATGATTTTGCCGACCGGCTGGACCATGTGGCTTTCTGCGGCTATGAAAAAAATTTCCCCACCCCGGAAGATTTGAAAAAACAGAAATACAATGTCTTCCTGGCGGAAGAGGATTTGAAAAAATGGCGCTATAAGATTCTCGATCAGAAGATCTATGAGAATACGAACAAAACTTTTGTTCCGCCTGAAATCATGGATCGTCTGGTCAAAGAGTCCGGCGGGTCCGTGCTCCAGGCCTGGCGCAAAATCATGACCGAACCCTATCCTCCTCTCGTCAAATTTTATCGGAATTTTCTGAAAAAATGTGCCCACAAGGAACCTCTGGAGTTTATCCGTGCCACGGCCAATGATATTTCCATGTCCGTGGTTGCCGCCGAACTCAAGGTTCCGTTTGTCCATTATGAAAAAGGACCGCTCCGGCAGCCCGATTATCTGGATACCGCATACTGGGATCTTTCCGGCGTCAACGGCGGGACTGAATGCAATGCACGATGGAATGCAAGCCGCAAAACCGATTGGAAGGATATGGAACTTTCGCGGGAAGAACTCCTGTTCCTGTTCTGCAGCGACAATTCGAAATTCGAAGACCGTTCTGCCGTCGTGAAACCGGATGCCGCTGCCGGTGTCGCCGGGCAGGTCGACGACGACAGCAATGTCATCGCTTATGCGAACGGTTTTTCCAATTTCGAGGCTTTTCAGTTCACGCGTCACCTTTTCCCTGACGGCAATGTGATTGTCCGCAGACATCCCGCGGCCCAGACATTCTGCGTGGGACAGAACGATATCGATCCCCGGGTTTATCATTTCATTCAGCGCGTCGGACTGGTGGTCTGCATCAATTCCAGCGTCGCTCTCGAAGCTGCCCTGATGGGGAAAAATGCCCTGATCCTCGGGGACAGTCCTTTCCTTTGTCTTTCCTCCACTCTTAAGGGAAAGGAAATCATTCCTCCCGACAATCTGACTGCAAAACTCAATTTCATCCTGCTGAATTATCTGGTCCCGGTCCCGATGGTCGATAAACTGGAATATACGCAATGGCGTCTTTCCAAACCTTCCGAACTCGAGATCCGCAAACGGCATCTGGATGAATTTCTGCGCCTCCGCGGTTTTTCCGGGCTGCAGCAGTTCCGGGAGGCGTTTCGGCAATATCATCCGGAACACCGTGAAGAAGCCCCGAGTGATTGTCTTTATCTGGAGCCTGCTTCCATTATCCAGCGGGCCAAAGAGAATGCCAGTCTGAAATACCGCAGCGGGATGCTGGAAATCCGGAATGCCGAACTGGAAAATGATCTGGCCGATTTGAATACGCGTCACAGCGATCTGGAAAAGCTGTATGATGATCTTTCCGCCAAACATATCAGTCTGAATACGCGTCACAGTGAGCTGGAAAAACAGTATGCGGATCTTTCCGCCAAGGCCGGACAGGCTGCGCAGGGCGGCCAGCAGAAGAGCGAGAACGACGCTCTCACTGCGCGGAATGCGGAACTGGAAAATTATCTTGCCGGCCTGAATACGCGTCACAGTGAGCTGGAAAAACAGTATGCGGATCTTTCCGCCAGACAAGCCGGACTGGAACAGGAACGTGCCGGACTGGCCGCGGAGAACAGCCGGCAGAAGAGTGACAACGAAGCTCTTACCGCGCGGAATGCGGAACTGGAAAATTATCTTGCCGGCCTGAATACGCGTCACAGTGAGCTGGAAAAACAGTATGCGGATCTTTCCGGCAAACAAGCCGGACTGGAACAGGAACATGCCGGACTGGCAGCGGAGAACAGCCGGCAGAAGAGTGAGAACGACGCTCTCACTGCGCGGAATACGGAACTGGAAAATAATCTGTCCGGCCTGAATACGCGCCACAGTGAACTGGAAAAACAGTATGAATATCTTTCCGCCAGACAAGCCGGACTGATGGTTGAGAACAGCCTGCAGAAGAGCGAAAACGACACCCTTGCCGCACAGAAGAGTGAGCTGGAAAATAATCTGTCCGGCCTGAATACCCGCCATAGTGATCTTGAAAAGCAGTATGATGAACTTTCCGGCAAACATGCAGAACTGGAACAGGAATATGCCGGACTGGCGGCGGAAAACAGTCAGCAGAAGAGCGAAAACGAAGCCCTCACCGCACAGAAAACGGAACTGGAAAAAGATCTTGCCGGCCTGAATACGCGCCACAGTGATCTTGAAAAGCAGTATGAGGAGCTTTTCGCCGAATATGATGACCTGAATACGCGAAACAGTGATCTGGAAAAGCAGTATGATGAACTTTCCGGCAAACATGCAGAACTGGAACAGGATTATGACGGCCTGACTGCGGAGAACAGTCAGCAGAAACGCGAGAATGAAGCACTCACCGCGCAGAAAACGGAACTGGAAAAAGATCTTGCCGACCTGAATACGCGACACAGCGATCTGGAAAAGCAGTATGATGAGCTTACCGCCGAACATGACGGCCTGAATACGCGTCACAGCGATCTGGAAAAACAGTATGATGATCTTACCGCCGAACATGCCGACCTGAATACGCGTCACAGCAAGCTGGAAAAGCAGTATGAGGATCTTTCCGCCAAACATGCAGGATTGGAACTGAAACATGCTGAACTGATCGATCTGAATACCCGGCAGACGGAAGATATTCGTCAGCTTCAGCAGTCTCTCGCTTCCAGTCAAGAGGAAAATGCCTGGCGGCGAAAATATCAATATCGTTCCTGGGCCGACCTTCTGCAATCTATGGATAATGAACTGCATTCACAGCAGGAGAATGAGAAACTTCAGGAGCAGAACCGCCAGCTGCAGAAACAGAACAAGGAAGTTCTGGAGCGGAATCAGCAGCTGCAGAAGCAGAACCAGGAAGTTCAGGCGCGGAATCAGCAGCTGTGGCAGGAAAACAAGGACGTTCAGAATCAGAATCAGCGGCTCCTGCTGGAGAACCGGGATACCCGTTATCAGAATCGTGTGCTGGAGCAGAACAACCTGCAGCTTGAAAGTCTGATTCAGCGGAACACCCGGGCGTGGAATCGCTGCAGAGCGGCGCTTAATGCCCGAATAAGTGTTCTCTCAACTGCCTTTAGCATCCTTTATCATTCGAAATCTCTGCAAATCGGACGTTGGTTTACGGCGCCGGGTCGCTGGATCAATAAATTGACTGGCGGATCCCGTAAGCAGAAGCGTGACTGACACGTATTCCTGTCCAATTCACAATTCGTCCCGAAAGTGATATTTCCGACTGATCGGCCGGCATTCCCGTCATGTCGACGATCCGTTTTGTCCTGCCAGTTTGTGATACTGTGATTTCAAACCGTGGGCGCGGCCTATGGGACTCATGAGTCACGTAGGTCTCATGGTGCCCGTTGCGTGCCCGACTGGAGAGAAGAAACGCCCCCTGACGGGCTATGCCTGTCAGAGGGCGGATGATTACGGCCAGACGGCTTCAAATGCCGCGTAAACCGCTGTGTGTTGCGTCTGGGAGGATCAGAGATATCCTTTGACCTCATCCAGAACGCGGCGGATCACGCCGGATGCCTTGGTGAACTCGAATTGATCGAGGAATGTCTGGCGGCTGGCCTGGGACATTTTTACGAACCGATCCGGATTTTCGATGATCTGAACCATGCATTTGCGCAAAGCTTCAGCGTCTTCAGCGGGGAACACAAAACCGTTTTCTCCTTGCCGGATGAATTCGCTCTGTCCGACGGTATCGGAAAGGATTTCCGGGCATCCGTGCATCATGCCGTCGAAGACGACCAGCGGCATGGGATCGGTGCGGGAAGGACAGATCTGGACTTCCAGGTCTTCATAGAGCTGATGGTAGGAAGCCGGATCTTTTTTCGGAGGAACGAACCGGATATTTTTTTCACCCGCGGCCAGAGATTCCAGTTTTTCCGCATATTCGGACAAAGAGGGATTTCCGATCAGGAGGAGTTCCGCCTTTGCCTTGAGTGCGGCAGGCAAGCCCTTGAAAGCTTCGATCGCCAGATCCTGGCCTTTGCGTTCATTGTAAACTCCGAATACTCCGAACCGGATTTTGGCGGGTTTTCTTTCCTTGGCATGAGTGCCCATGTCTTTCACGGGGTAGGGCAGATAACGGACTCCCGGATTGTATTCCTTTACCACCGCGATCGTTGTTTTCGAGGTAGCGAAAACCGTCGGTGCATACTGGATCCGTTTCTGGATGCTTTCCGGCAGATAGCTTTTGGGCAGATTGTCGTGGATCCACAGAATGGAGGGGATAATGCCGGCCGTCCGCAAATACGGGTTGATCACACCGAGGGTATTGAAAAGACAGACGGAAAATCCTTTTTCCTTGTAGAAGAAGGCTCTTTCTCTGTGGATATAGAAATCCGAATCGATCAGCACGGGGATTCCCTCTTTCAGACAGGCGTCGCGCAGCGGTCCGTCCATGGGGGAGATAACGGCGACGGATTTTTCCCCGCTGAAAATACTGGCCGCCATCTTGCACAGGATGGGGACGCCGGTGAAATCCAGCTGGTGAGAAACCATCAGATATTTCCCTTTGCGCTGCCAGAATGCTTCCTGGTCGAAACCTTCCGGGAAGAAGACCTGCTGACGGGGCTTGACGGGGAACGGACAACGTCCTTCCTTTTTGCCCCAGCGCACATAGTGGTAGAGCGGGTTGAAATCGGTTCCGACAAATTCGAAATAAAGTTCGCAGTAATATTTATCGACGAAGCGTTCGGACGGCAGATATCCCTTTTTCCAGCCTTCCAGAATGTAATGAGTCAGAGGATCGAGGTGTCCGAGTTCGATACCGTGTTTTTCCCGATACTGTTTCTCGTCGAAATATCCGGAATCCCGGATGAACGAATAGATGGGGGAAAAGACTTTGCGTCCTTCCGCGATACCATGGGCCAGGTAATGCGCGGCAAGGTTCATCTTGAGCCGGACGGCATAAAGATCGGGGTTGCCGAGACAATACTGTTTGGGATCGAAGATAACCGACGGCGCAGCCAGCGTTTCCATGCCGGTCTGGCAATAGTGCATAACGGTATCTTCGATGACGGTCCCGGGGAATTGTTTCCGGTAATAATCATCGTCGAAATAGCCGGATTCACGGAGCAGACGGTAATCTTCCCAAACCGTCGGATATCCGGCGGCGGCAATTTTCTTTTCCACTTCCGCCTTGTCCAGCGGGCGGTTGTTCCCGTATCCGACAAAGCCCAGCTTCGTCATAGCGGCATCGGAGGTTGCGGACATGAGTTTCCTGACCGCAGCGGCTTCCTTGGATACCTGTCCGTTCGGACTGCGTTCGAAGGCGGCCTTGACTTTGGCGAGCTTGGCGGGCAGGTCTTTTCCGCCGATGATCCCCAGATCTCCGAACAGCGGTGCGGTTTCCGGCTTGCTGCTCAGCACACAGTCTGCCGCACTCAGATAAATTTTGTCATAGCAGTTCAGATCCTGAAATTCTTTTTCCAGATACGCGAAGACGAGCCCCTTGGCGGCGAACCGCAGCAGGAACAGCAGATAGGCGGTCAGGTCCATGTCCTGATTCCGTCCGTAAGTCAGAATATAGGCATCGTCCTTTTTGGAAGCCGCGATCCGGCTGAAAAAAGCGATCGCGCTCTCCATGTCATCCGGCAAAACCTCGATCTGGCATTCCGCCAGCTTCTTTTCAATTGCCTGGGTCAAATCACTTTTTCCGAAAAACCGGATTTCGCAGCCGGCGGAGCGCAGCGCGCCGATCAGTTCCAGGAGTCCGGGGTTCAACTCGGTCCCGCAGTCGATCACGCCGACTTTCCGGATTTTTTCAACCGGATTGGTGGGGAATCCGCTGCCTTGTCCCAGGAATGCCGTTTTCAGCGGATGCATGCCCAGCATAGCCCAGTTTTCCGTAAAGGTCAGTGCCGCCATATCCGCGCCGAAATTCCGGATTTCACGCTCGACAATCTCTTTGAATATTCCCATCATTCCGGCCTGCTGCAGGCGGCAGGCCAGACAGAAACGGAAATGTTTGCCCAGCTTATCCGCTACCTGCTTGCCGGTATCCGTCGAATTTTTGACGGAGTAGGGGTTGATGAGGGCACTGTAGACCTCGACCGAACGTTCTTCATATTTCGGGTCGTTATTGCTGCCGGATACCCCTGCACCCACACTGTAGAAATAATATTTTTTCTGGACGAAGCCCAGACTTTTTGCCAGAGAAGCCGCCACGAAGAAAGCAAAGGTGTCCTCCGCCATCACCACTTTGGGTTTTTCCGGCACATGCGAATAGACTTTTTTCGCCAGTTCCGTCCGGTAGATCTTGCTCCAGACATTCCAGGTGAATTCCCCTTTCAGGAAACAGGATTCCAGGATCGCATCACTGCCTTTCAGCGGTTCCTGCCGCTTGATGGCGAAAAAGTCCGCCATGACTTTTTCCCGAGCCTTGCGGTCTTCTTCCGAAGCAAATACCAGGTTTGTATCGAACTGCAGAATGTCAAATCCCGTTTCATTCATTTTCTTAGACAGTTCTTCGCAGGCTTCCGGTTTCAGCTGGTCATCCAGATCCAGGAACATGATGTATTTTCCCGATGCCTGATTCACGCCGGTCTGGCGGGCAGCCAGCAGTCCTTTGTTCACCGGATGATCGATCACTTTGAACCGGGGATCTTTTTTGGGATACTTCCGGAAAATCTCTCCGGTTTTGTCCGTCGACCCGTCGTTGACGCACAGGATTTCCAGAGATTTCAGCGTCTGGGCCATCGCCGAATCGAGTGATTTCACCATGGTTTCTTCGGCATTGTAGCCGCACAGAATCAGTGATACTTCCACTTGTTTTTCGTTCATTGCTTTTATCCTTTATCCTTAAATCTGGTTGTTTTCTGTTTCAGCGGGACCGCTCGGGGTTATTTATCGACTGACCCGAACGGCCAGATGAATCTGCCGATCCGATAGGATGCGGACCGGCAAATTCTTTCCAGCTTGGCGGAAAGGCCGGTCACCTGATTTTCAAGACCTGCTTTCTGATCCGTAAGTTCGTGTATCTGTTTTTCGAGCTTGGGGGTGTAATCGTAAAGGGTATGGAGCTCTTTTTCGAGCTTGGCGTTGTAATCGTAAAGGGTATGAATCTCTTTTTCGAGCTTGGCGTTGTAATCGGCCAGTTCGTTTATCCGGTTTCCCAGCTGGATCTTATTGCCGTTGAGGTCTTTGATTTGATTATCCAGCTTCTCTTTGATCCCGTTGAGGTCTTTTACGTGATTTTCCGTTGCCTGGATCTGCTCATTCAGGGAATCAGTCTGTGATATCGAATCGAGAATGCTGACCCACATGGCATAATTCTTTTTGTTGTCATTTCCCGATTCGGCAGCCGGCGCATTACCGGAAGCAGCGGCAGATCCTTCCTGATTTTCTTTTCCCGGACGGGTAAGTTTTCCCGCACCAGAGGAAAAAGAATTTTTCATAATGTTTTTCTTGTTTCTTCCAACTTTCATGATTATTGACCTTTCAGGGATCTTCATGCGTGCATTGCCAATGCAGGAAAACGCCTGATCCTTTCCTTGTTTATCTGTCCGCGGCTGATGCCGCCTTCAGGTTGTTTATCAAATGGCCGGGACGACCTGTCACGACCGGAAAAATTCATCTGTCTGCAATATTCTGCTTCCGGCAGCGCAGAATAAAATGAAAAGTCCGGGGAAAAAACTCTTTGCTGCAGATCCGGTCCGGCCTGCAGCCGTAGAATATTCTTGTCCGTTTTCATGATCCGGTTGTATTTCATTTTGCAGTTTCCTTATTGACCAGAAGACTTTTCAGGAAAACATTGCTGCCTTGAATATTGACCTGAATGATTCCATTGTTATCCGGTTTTACCGAATCCAGAGAAAATCCTCCTGACCCTTTCTTGAAGACTGTTCTGGCTCCGGATGGAGTCCAGATATCAACCTTGTCCGCCGGCCGGTTGAATTCGAAGATATCCGCATCCATAACGATCGTGTAGGATGCGTTTTTATCGGCAACCTTGAGCTGAATATATGCCGCCTCGGCAGTTTCCAGCAATAACCCCTGCAATGCCTTGCTGAGCTTACTGATCGCAATCGGCGGGAACCGGTTGTTGCCGACATTGTAAAGCGAATATTTGATCCCGATGAGAATATTGTCCAGCGGCTTGTTTTTGGCTGTCAGACTTTTTTTGCTCTGGATTTTCTGATTCTCATCGATCGTATACAGGGTCGAGGTGCCATAACACATCTGGCGGTTTTTCGTGAGAAAGATGTCCGGCAGAGATTGCTGCTTGACGGCAAAGATGTCTTTTGCTTTGAGGAAATCCGCAATTTTCGTATGAGATGTCGGCAGATGGCAGATAGAGAAATCCGATTTCGAGTCGCGGCATTTGATCATCAGAAGCGGAAGCATGCGTCTGGGAATATCATCTTGCTTCAATGCGGGTTCCAGCCCGTGATCCGCTAAAACAATGATGACGGAATCGTCATAAAGACCGCGTTTTTTCAAGGCATCGAGATAATTTGCAACCCGCTTCATTTCGAATACGACCCGTTCATAATATCCTTGCCAGTCAGTTCGCCAGGGAACATTGCTGCGGTCGACCGGATTGCCGTCTTTGTCAAAACGGTAGGGCTGATGCGCTCCATGGAAATGATGATAGTGGAAAGACCCTGGGAATTTTGCATCCAGCAAGGGGGCTTCCGCCAGCTTTTTATAGGTATAATTTTCATCGCGCTTGTGCGAGGTGAAGGTGCTGTTGTCTTCCAGGAAGCTTTTCTGTCTGTTCGGCCAGACCGTATAGAAATAATACTGCATCAATTTCCCTTTCAGGAAAAATGGCGTGATCTTGAACAGGAATAATTCATGAAACATCCACTGCAGCATGGAATCTTCCACCGGAGTCAGCAGGTTGACTTTTTTCTTTTCATTCTCATTGTCGGGATAGATATATGACAGCCGGGGCAATCCGACCCGAAAGAAGATGGCATAATGCCGTTCGATGAAGTTTTTCAGCGCAGAATCGCGAGAATACATGCTGGAGGTATAATCCGAGATCTGGTCATCGGGTGTCAGCAATTTCCCGGTGAAGAATCCCGGGACGCAAAACATGGTACTGACATTCATACCGACATTGTTGTCGAATAAGGTGAATCCCGGATAGTGTTTTTTCAGATCCGGATAATTTTTGAAAGTTTCGCAGACCGATTCGGTAGTGACCCCGTCCAGGCAAATCATGATCACATTATTTTTGGCCGCATATTTGATCCTTTCGATGGTGCCGTCAAAATTAACCGTAGATTTGACGATCAGTTTCCCGTTGCCGCCGAGAGGATTTTTCTTCATCAGGGCATCAACCAGGGATGCCCCGTTCATGACGCAGACAGCCAGTAAAGCCAGAGGAATCCAGATATATATTTTTTTCTGAAAACAAAGCGGGAGGATAAAACCGATCAGCCAGACTGCAATATGGAAAATCATCCGGGGAACGTTGAAATAAGCATCGAAATCGCCGTTCAATTCCGGCAGACTGAAGGAGAGCCATCCGCTTTCTACGGCGAAAAGAACCGTGACGGATGCCAGAAACACCGTAAATATCGCACCATAGCGCTTGTTCAGGAAGAAGAGAATGGCGGCCAGGCCGATGAAAACGGCCGGAACCAGCCAGCAGAGCAGATCCACAAGCATTCCGATGTTGAATAAAATGATCTCTTCCGCCATTTTATAGGTTTGAAGCGGCAAAGACAAAACCAGAATGAACGTGAACGCTCCGGCGACGGAAAGAGACAGCTTCAGGTTTTCCTTATCGGACAGCTTGACCGGTGAGATTTTCAAAATGAGGTCGCGGAAGCTTTGAGATAAAAGCAGCAGCAGAATGATTTCCGCGGCCAGAATGCAGCGGAAAATTCCGCCGAAAACGATCCGGAAAGACATATTGGAGTCGAATGCCCGGCTTGACGGGATCACGTAGGGATCGATTCCCGTAGCATTGAAACTCAGTACTCCGTCTTTGTAATCGATTTTTTCGATTTGATTCCGGACGGGATAAATTTCCTGGAAATTCTCCAGATCGACCTGGTATCGGAACAGTCCATGCCGGATGATGGAGATATCTTTGACGGCGATGGCCTGGCTCACCTGGCCGAAGTCGATACGGATCTGGTTTTCCACCGCGTCTTTCTTCAACGGAATGGTCAAGGTATCAAATTTATTTTCCCATGAGCAGGGAAGGGTGATGCAGTGGTCGGACGAATGCGTCGGACTGGTGAAAATTGCGAAATTGAAAGGTTTTTCCGGGTTCAGCGTAATGGAAAAAACATTCGGCAGGGAGCGGCAATAGAAATACGCAGGAAGAATGATCAGAACGAGATTCGCCAGAATAAAAATCCCGGACTGAATCAGAAAAGGTCTGGAGACTTTTTTGAACAGAACCGGACCGGCAAATACGGCCAGCACCAGCAGCAGTTCCAATCCGAGCGCAATCAGGATATTTCTGATCGAATAATTGATTTCGGCATGGCTGAAGCGTTCGATCATCTGTTCGCCGGTAAACAATCTCCCGTCATTTCCCGTGGTTTCGATCAGGAGACTGCCGTCCAGATAACGCGGCGGTTTGATATCTGCGATTTCCTTGACCCATTGAGTGGCTTTGGAGAGATCGATCACATATTTTTTGAACCCCGGTTTTTCGTAGACGAGTTCCTTGATCATAAAAAGTTTTCCGGGGAAACCGCCGAAATCGAACCGGTGACCGTCGAACCCGGTTTCATCCTTCAGTTTGAAAACCAGGGTGGAGGGATGCGCACTGCCGCTGTAGTTTTCCCGGTGGTTGTCCTTGTAGTCTGCGGAAAAATGTTCGAATACCTGTTCGATCCCGTCGCCGCCGCACAAAGTCATCCGAATGGCTTTTCCTTTGATGCCGAAGGTGGAAAACAGCCAGCCGAGGATCAGTAAAGATCCGATAATCAAAAAAATGATTTTCGAAAATTTCATAAGGTTCAACCTTTTTTTGATCGTTTTCCAATAAAAGTACGAGCGCGGATCCTTTGCCGGAATCAATGTTTTCCCACGAATTGAACTCAATACTATAAACAATATAAACCGTAATATACACCTGTTTTCAGTGAAAAGCAAATCAAAAAACTGTTTTTGACCCGAAAAAACAAATGAAATTGACGGGCAGATATCGGCTGGCTTTGTCCTGTTTTATGATTCTTTCAACACCTTATGAAAGAATGAAATAGGACAAATTTTTATGGCGTTGTGTATAAAATCTATGCAGCGTCTCTAAAGGCATTTCTGCAGGAATCCGGAACTGTCGGAAGCCGCGGCAAATGGCTTTTTCCCGTGCAGGAAATATCGCCGGATTTTAAAAATCCCGGCAGAGAACTGGTCATTTGTTTTCGAAATTCTTCAGAACCCGATCAGCAAAGATAATATCATGGAGAGCGAGTCCGATATTATAGCTGATAATGCGCTCCGAATCAGAACGGCGCCCCGGATCCCGGCCTTTCAGAACTTCCGATAATTCGTTGAAATAACGGAACTTGGAAAAATTGCCAAAATGGCAGACATGACCCGTGTCATCGGCGAAAATCCGGTCGAAAACCAGATCGCAAGTCTGGAAGCCTTTGGTATGAACGGGAATCAATGTGACACCAGGCTTGAACCATTCCGGTTCGGCCAGAATGCCTTCCGCATTGGTGATGCAGGAGAAGACCACATCGGAATCCGTGACAAGTTCTTTCATGGAACGGCACCGGACAAAAGAAACATTCGGATTTTTCGGCAGCCCGGCGACAAAATCATTAAAACGGTCTTTATATTCCAAAATGGCAATTTCCAACGGAGAATCCGCATAATTCACGATCACAGATTCCATAACGGCTTTGCCGACATTCCCCATCCCGGTCAAAGCGATGCGGCGGTAATTCGGAACCGCAAATGTTTTCATGGCGAGAGCGGCCACTGCACCCGTCCGAAGCGTGGTGATATAAAAAGCATTCATCAATGCTTTCGAATTACCGGTAGTATAATCATAAAGCAGAATATCGCCGTCCACCGACGGGTTTCTCCCTGGAAACCGGGTGATGATTTTCACTCCCATGAGATTTAATTCCGGAATAACCGCCGGCATCGTGTTCATAAATCCGGATTCGTGGATATGGAGGCTGATTTTCGGGGGCAGTATGGCTTCACTTTTCGTAAGGAATGCTTTACGAACCAGAGAATCTGCTTCCTGCAAACTGATATTGCTCGAACGGATCTGTGCATCATTCAGAATCAACATTTCCAACCTCTTCTTTTCCTGATAAATACGATTTGACTATATGACATACCGCAGCAATCCCATTCCGGATACATCGAATGCCATCGGACAGGAAAAACCGCCGACAGATAAACATGTAACCGCCTTATCCAATCCGGAATGCTGATTATTTGCCGTCTCAATTGCCCGATGAAGACCGTTGGAGACGGCTGCATTCGGTCAGCCGGGAATCCGGGGACAGAACCCGTGTTTACGCAGATGATCTGCCCCTGTCTGCCGGAGACGGTTATTTCTTGTCGTCCTCAGCTTTGACAGACAATTCTTCTTCCACTTCCTTGCCGGCGTTTTCATCGATGTTCAGGGCTTTTTTGGCCCCTTTCTTGACTCTCCGCCAGACCACGCCGAAAATCACGCCGAAAGCGATCGCAACACCGGCGATTGCCTGCACCGTGTAGCTCATGACCGAGGGATCGACATAAGCGGATGCCGTCATTGGAAAATAGATCATTGCCATCGCAACGATCAACATCGTCATTTGTTTTCTGGGAACCATTCGAAAAGACTTCCTTATTTGTTGTTGAACCGAAACGGTTATTTATCTGTTCGTGATGACTGTTTCCTTCATCATTTTTCAGCGAGATCTTGCAGGACTGCGATCAGGGCGTCATTGTCTTCCTGGCTTTTCACAGCCAGCCGGATATAATTTTTCCCGTTGAACCCTGCCTTGGAAGAACAGTCTTTGATGAGAAAATCCTGTTCGATGAGGCGCAATGCCAGATCATGCGAGGTGAAGGGCGGTTTCACTTCGCAGAGAATGAAATTCGCCTGCGAGGGAATCGGCCTCAGGAAAGGAATCTGGCTGAGCTGCTGGAAAAACGCTTTCCGGTTGACTGCGATTTTGGCGCAGGAATCCCGATAGGCTTTTTTATACTTGACTGCAATCTGAAGGAAAAATTCAGCGAAAGAATTGATGTTCCAGATCGCGACTTCCGATGCAATGGCCTGCCGCAGATCCCGGTCGGCGGTCCCGAGGATCCCGAGCCGGATGCCGGGAACACCGTAAGATTTGCTGATGGACTTGATCACGATCAGAGCGGGATGGCTCTGGATCGTTTCGGAATTCAGGAGAGAATCGGAATCCGTCCAGTTGTCGGCGAAATCGGCAAAGCTTTCATCGACGATCAGCTTTTTCCCCAGCTCGGCGGCTTTATCCGCCAGTTTCAGAATATCGGCTTTGGGGATCGCATTTCCGGAAGGATTGTCCGGATTGATCAGAACCAGCGTTTCGACTTGCCCGAGCATCTTTTCCACGGCCGCGGCATCATAGTGGAAATCGGGTTCCTCCATGTTGAATTTGACCAGTCTGGCTTCCGGAAGGCGATTCGGATATTCCTCGAAAGTGGGATATATCACGCCGATTTTACCCTGAAGTGTCCGCATGAGCGCAGAGATGAGCTCGGCTGCTCCGTTGCCGATGACGATTTCATTTTTATGGGTATCGAACAGGTTGGATGCCAGCGTATCCTGGGTGACCTGTCCCGATGGATAATTGGAAATGAGATCTTCGAAACTGTTTTTGAATTCCGCCATCATGCGCGGAGTCGGGAAGTAGGGATTGACCAGATAGCAGTAATCCTTAAGCGTGTTGAAACGCCAGTATCCGCCGTAACGTTTGGCGCACAGCTGATATTTTTTCGCCGGATCTTTGCAGAAAATGATTTCGGCATTTTCGTAATCCGGAATATCATCGATTTCATACCAATGCTCTTTTCCCAGTTTCAGAACTTTCAGGTCATGACGTTCCAATGTGAGGAGAAGACGGAGCACCAGTTCGTAATACTGGTTTTGTCCCAGAACCTTGCAGTAAGCTTCCAGGAACGGCAGGAACGATTCGGTCATGTATTTCCGGGAGAACTTATAAATGTTCACCGTTTTATAATACTGATCGACCTCGTTGTAATCGAAATTCTGCTTGGGGATCAGAGAAACGATATCATCGCCTCTCAATTTCAGAACCGTGCCGTCCATCCAGGGCAGATATTTGGCGACGACGGCGACATTCTCGTATGGGGTGGCAAGAAGCCGGTCGATGATGCTGGCGTCGTAAATGAGATCGCTTTCCAGAAGAAGCGTGTCATCTTCGAGCAGTTTTTCCTTGGCCAGCGCGAGCGAATAGATATTGTTGGTTTTATCGTAGATCGGATTGTCGATATATTCGATAGGAACGCCGTTATATTGATTCCCGAGGTATTTCTTTACTTTGTCGCCGCAGTAACCGACCACCATGACAATGCGGTTGATCCCGTATTGCTTGCGGGTGAGGATATCGAAAGAATGGGCGATCATCGGTTTCCCGTGAATTTCAACCATGCATTTGGTATTATCTTTGGTCTTGTCTTTCAGACGTTTGCCCATGCCGGCCGCTAAAACCACAACTTGCATTTCAGACTCCTTGTCTTATGATATCATCTTTTTTTGTTTTTGCTTTTTTCCATCAGCGACGAGAGAATATATTTCGCCCCGGTTTCCGCGGCATGGCCGGGGTTGAACACGCTTTTCTCCCTTAAATCACGTATTCTGGAGGCATATTTGTCCCGGTTGGAAAGCATGTCTCCGACAACTTCATCGATATGTTCCAGTTTATCCGGGTCCAAAGATACGCCCACCTGGTCCCGGAACGATATGTCGGTAGGAACCATGCCGGTTTTCTTGTAGTTCGGATTGATGACTTTCATCGGTGTATTGATGAAGAGTGTCGGCTTTTCCGTGGCAAAGGAAAATTCATAGGCAATGCCGGACCAGTCGGTCAGCAGCAGATCCGAGGTGTAAATCGTCGAATTGGAAGAAAAGTCGGTTTCGAAAACCAGATTTTCTCCGACTTTATCCTTGTACTGGTTGAGGATTTCCTCGATCCGCTGCGGAAATCTGCGCAGATATTGCGGATGCGGACGGACTGTGATGCAGCGGTCCGGTGCACTGATTTTCTGCAGGATCGTATCCAGACAGGAATCCAGAATATTGCCTTCCTGATAAGACGGTGCAATGAGAATGCGTTTGTATTTGCCGGGCGTCTTGTCCATTTTCTCATAATCGGCAATAAGGTTGTCCAGCATGCTGTAGCCGCACGGGATCAGATTCTTTTTCTTCGTATGGTAAATTTCCTCGCAGCGGCGGATCTCATCGACCTGATGCTGTCCCACCAGGAACAGCGTGTCATAATTGTCATAAGCGCCTTCGCGGGTGCACATGATCATGCTGGTAAGCCCGTGAACCAGGTAGATATATTCGATATCCTTGCGGACATAGCTGCGCTTGATATGAAATTTGTCCAGATCGGGAACCGTCATTACTACCATATCGGCATCCATTTTCATCATCAGCGGGATGATTTTGGTCGGGCCGATGTAATAGGGCTTGATCCGGGGCTCCGTTTCGGCGATTTTGAAGATCTGGTCGTGCGGATCGTTGGTGACATAATGAATCACGATATTGGAATGTTCGAGCAGATAGGCGATGATGTTTTTGAAATATTTATAAAAACCGCTGGATTCGGAATAGAAGACCAGGTGTTTGTTGACGATGCCGAAAAAGCGCTTGTAATCGGCCTTTTCCCGTTTTTTATCTTCCTTGCTGATATTTTTTCTGCTGCTTTCCTGCATTCTCTGCAAATCGATTTTACTGCGGTAGAGAGCACGGTAATTGATGTATTTTTCCGGCCTCATCGTCCAGTTGCAGGCCAGCTGCACCAGAATGGAAAAGAGATTGCTGAACACCCAGTAAAGACCGACGCCGAAAGCTACGAAGCAGCCGAGGAACAGTGAAATGGCAATGGAAATGCCGTTGGTCGCCATCTGCTGCGCCCGGGTCTGTTCCCGCTGGAGCGGATTGATCCGGTTCTGGCAGTAACCCAGAAACCAGGCTGCCGCACCCGCGCAGAGCGGCATGAGCCAGGCGATACCCCCGTCTTTGACCGGGATCCGGGCCAGCAGTGCGGTCGGGTCGGTTTTGGTGATCCGGTAGATGACATCGACAAATCCCATCAGGATCACGATCTGGACTGCCAGCGGCACCAGACTCAGCATCGGATGGTAATGTTCCCGCTTGAACAGCGCTGCCGATTCTTCGCCGATCCGGTCGTTGTCTCCCCAGAATTTGACTTTGAGCCGGTTGGTTTCCGGCATGAGGGCCACCATCGTCAGGGAGTTGCGGTGACACCACAGCGAAAGCGGAAACTGCAGCACTTTGGTGATCAAGGTGAACAGTATAATATCCACATAATAATCCGGCACGACCGCATAACAACCTTTCATGATCCAGCCGAAAAAATCAGCAAGCAGGGACATCATATGTTAAAACCTCCTGTCATAAACAGTTCATAGAACCCCTGTTTTCAGGGCACCGCGCCGGCAGTCGGAACAGCATTTTTGCTGGCATACTTCTGTCCGGCCTTTTTTTAAATAATACTATACATCCATTTGCCGGATTTGCAAGCGGCCGCCTGAAAAAAACTAAAAGTTCGGAGAATCGGAGATAATTGCAGTATGGGCGGGGAGAACGCGAACATGGGTAGGATGGGTGTAATGGGCACGATGGGTGAGAACGCGCTCTACGTGTAATGGTGGACTGCCGATTCCGTGACTTTGCCCTCGCACCCACCCACCACCAGAAAACCGGCATTGCCGGGGGTCCCTATAAAACCTATGACACCTATTAAACCCATTCATAACTGTTCGCCGGAACATGTCTCATGCCGCGTCAGCGTGTTCCAGCCACCCGGACTCCTATGAAACTGAGCGCATAGAAGCTGCAGATTGAGCCCAGGTTTCCGCGCTTTTACGGAAGCGGGCGCCTCCGGAAGCGCTGACCGATTACAAAATCGGAGATGATCGGGCAAGACCATTATATAGAATTGTTCACAGCATGAAAAACGGGGGACAGTCGAAATCGAAACTGCGCCATTCGTCTTCCTCATAGAAGACTTTCATCAGGAACAGCCCGCAGGCGGGAGCGGTGTCCTTGGCCATGGAACGGTCTTTCGAAGCCAGCATCTCTCCGACCCGTTCCGCCGGCATGCGGCCGCGGCCGACTTCCAGCAGGGCCCCCGTTATGCTCCGCACCATTTTATACAGAAATCCATTGCCGACAAAACAGAGACAGACCAGCGGACCGAAAGTTTTGACTTCCAGCTTATACAGGGTCCGGACGTGATCTTTTTCCGGCACCAGTTCGATGGTGAATGCGGAAAAATCATGTTCGCCTTCCAGAAATTTCATGGCTTCCCGGACCGCGTCCAGCTGCGTGAAATCCGGCTGATAATGACTCCAGCGCGAGGTGAAGGGATTCAGATCGCCGGTATTCACCACATAAATATATGCCTTGCCTTTGGCCGAGAATCTGGCATTGAATTCCGGCGGCGCATAATCCACGCTCCGGATCCGGATGTCCGGCGGAAGCAGCCGGTTCATGGCTTTTTTGATTTTCCAATCGGGGATATACGGGCTTTCAGGCGCTTCGAACGAAACTGCCATGCCCTGGGCGTGAACGCCGGTAT
>JAZUCR010000754.1:0-5869 GCA_045639225.1 Victivallales bacterium | reverse complement strand
ACTACATAACGATAACCTTCATCATACAGATCGCGTGCCTTCCGGATTGCCTGTCCGGCGTTCCGATATGGTCGGAATCCATAACTGCTGTCGGAGAAAATTGGTTCGAATCTTGGCATCAGAACTTGATAAACCGCTTGCGTTTACAGTTGGATTATAGTTCTGGAGAAGTAATTTTCGGCGTTTTTTATGTTCTTCAAAGTATTTTTCTCCAAGCATATCATAATCCCATCCGGTAAGTCCGCAAATGGGACATTCTTCGTGATAACAAAGAATTTTGATCATTCCAAGAAGCGGATGCGTGTATGAATACTCTTTCTTCATCATTGTTTTAGACCCGCATTTATCGCAATATTCGACAAAAAATTTTTTTGCCCGTTTCATCGCAAGACGCTTTTTCATCTTCCTTAACATCCCTGTTCCCCCTTTTTCTTGTGCCTGCGATAATCTATATTGCGGTCTGCGACATTTTTTGTCTCATGTTTATTGCCGCATGATTTTTTTCTGTTCTTTCAGCAGTTTTTTCGCACAATCAATAATTTTCTGCTGCAGATCAGCCGGTTCCAATACAACCGCATCTCCGCTGTTCAGCAGGATACAGTTGATAACCTGATGTTCCTCTACGTCATGGAGATCCAGAATTACATTCCCGTCCGGGGTGGTCTGTTTCTCTCGAAACGGCAGATATTCCAATCCATATCTGGCCGCTGCTCCGGATAGTTTGATTTTCACTTTTTTATATCGAGGAATGTCCAGAATATGTCC
This sequence comes from Victivallales bacterium, assembly GCA_045639225.1. Taxonomy (GTDB): domain Bacteria; phylum Verrucomicrobiota; class Lentisphaeria; order Victivallales; family UBA1829; genus SIG94. The sequence continues at coordinate 5,104 of JAZUCR010000754.1, read as the reverse complement.
CGCATTGGCAGAATCCACCAGTTTCTGATCCGGTTGAAAGCATCCGGTTTGGGTCTCAGCAGATAAAATCCGCTGCAGCACAAAGTTCAGCACATGCCCTTTTTCGGTTTTCCCTCGCAAATACCATACTGCATCATGCAAAGTCAGAACGTGAGGTTCGATCTGGTATTCGGAAATCCTCCCGTCGGTTATGCGGCGATAAGTGATTTTCAACGGATGATGCTCCCGCCATGCGGAAAAAACGGTTTGAAAAATTTGTGGCGGGATTTTGGCTCTGGTTCCATTGATGACCAGCGAAGCCAGGGTCATAAATTCATCCGAAGAACCATTATTCCGACTCCACAGAGCATCCGTCCCCTGCTGAATATCCTTTTGTATTTGCGATTCAGGCAGGACAGTTTGCGCAATACGGGCTCCGATGATCGCAGCATCCATTTCATTTTCTTCCAGAAAAGGAACATATTTTTCCCAATAGGGGCTGGTAAGGTAATAGCCCTTTCTCGACGGATCATACTGAATGGGGGCATTATATTCCGTCTTCAGCCATGAGACATCTCGCTGGACGGTCCTGCGGGAGACTTCATACGCCCCGGCAATGTCCATGCGGCGCATTTCTTTCAAAAGCATCCGATAGTTCGGATACCTGTTTTCTTTCATCAGCCGCAGCAGACAATTGATGCGTTCACGTGACCGTTTTGAAGTCGGCATAGATTCTCCAAAGTTATGATGTTGTGGTAACGAATATACCATGATCATGGCATTTTTACAAATTACTGCCATGAAAAAATCCGATTAATTTGTTTTGTCATCGGAAATGCGACATAAAATGTCTCATATGGGATGATACATTTACCGCCAATGAAATAAAACTGGAGCGAACGATGAAGCCAAATGATGTTTTGACGGATGAACATAGGCGCAGAATTCTGGAAATAGAGAAGAAAACCGGCGCACAACTTCTGTTCTGTGACTATAATTGTGATGATCGCCTTAATTGCGGTTTGTTTGTGCCAGGACCAGTTTTGGATGAGGATGGAGACGAGATCCAAGTTCTTCCGGATGAATTATTTTACATCCTTGATCAGCCTTTGACCAATCAGATGACCTTGGAACAGATCAAACTTTATCCACAGCCAGTCCAGCAGCAACTTTTGATTATAACAGAGCTGTCTGTTCCGGAAAGTCCGTGGGATGATCAGGATATGAACGACAGCTGCAATATTCTGTCATCCCGGCAAGATGGCTATGATATCGATGATCTCCTGAACGATATGGAAGCATATACGGAACTCCTGCATATGGGATGGCATCTTGGCCGGGAGCAGGATTTTCAGGACCCGTTTATTCCATGGCGGCATGTCAAAACAGAAGAGGAAGAAATCTGGGAGGAATATTTGGAAAACAAACAGGAAAAGGACGAATAGTTCATCAGATTCCTGTTGAGAGAAAAAGAGTTTATTCTGGGCCCCGAAGATGCCGTATGAGAAAGCGGGACTTGAAATGTCGCGCGATATGTGCTATCGTATGGGAGATTCCAAAACATTCAAGCATATGAGGAGCAGTTTTATCATGAAAAAAGAGAACACTGAACTAAAAAAAATGATTGGTAAGCTTCCGAAAAATTGGAGGGCTATGAGTCCCGAAAATAAAATCCGGGTTGTATTGAAAAAATGGCGTCTTATTTTTTGTGATAAATCATATGGTGTTGATCCTGACTATTACGATATTCGGATTGCAGGCTACGGTTATGGAGATTATAAACCCTTCCTTGATTTCAAATGTCTTTTGTCTAGGAACGGAATAGCCTGTTTTGGATTGAAAAATCCAGATTCGAATAATAAGTTTGATATGTCAGCATTTCCTGAATACATCCGTGCAATCATTAAAAAAAAGGCATATACGCTGGATACAGGGGAACCTGATTATAATATGCTTAGCACGAGTTCAGACAGCGGAAAAACTTTTGCAAAAGCCGCCAAAAGCATGTATTTTATGCTGGACTTATTTGAATTCGGTTATACAATTACTGATACTGAAACCTATGAGGAAGAACACCCGGACATCTACCCTGATGCGAAGCAAGATGATTTGTGGTGGAAATGAACTAACCTGCTGCTTGTGTCGTAGGTGTTCGTTGTTGAGTGCCGAATAAGCAGAAGAATAGAAAGATGCAACTTTTTGTCTTAAAATCCGTTTCTCGTTCCGGCAACAAGTGCCAGGATGGTTCGTACGAAGTTTTTGTGAGGGATCTTGGCATCTTCGACTCCGTGGTAAAGGCCGAGAGTTTCATGCGTCAGATTATCAACTTGGAAAGTAAGTATTCCGACTTTCATTGCTTTGTCATCTTTGAAAAGCCCCTGAATGGCGGATTGACAAAGAAATGGAATACCGTCTGCAATTTCCAATCTGTTCGCTCCTATTTCCCGGACGGAACGCTTTACTGCAACAGTCCCTGTGATGATGGCTGAGAGAAGCCGTTCCGTGGCCGTCCGGAAGACTCCATCAAGCTGAAAGTCGGAGATCTGGCCTGGCTCTGGGATCGAGACCGCATCCGCCCCTGTCTTGTGGCCGTTCTTCCTTTTACAGATACCTTCTATCGGAAAAAAGTCGAAGAATACGGTCACGAAATGGGCCTCGACTATACAGATGACAGTTATACGGTTTACACGTGCGACAATGGTCACGAGCATCCCGAATGTTGGCGATGTATGCCATATTACGGGAAGATTTCCAAACGCAATCTGCAACGGCTGTATGCATCTAAAAAACGTGAAGAAGCAGAGTGCGAAAACTACAGAAAACACAAAGACTCCCAAAATCCCGACTGATTGTAAAGGAGGATTTGGGGATGCATGGAAAAAAATTTAGGATTTTTCCGATTCGCTTCATATATGCTTAAACAGTCAATCAAGACGATTGGTCAACACAATGAGGTGCAATATGAAGTATGGCTATCTGACAGACGAAGAACGAAAACAGAACATGGAAGAATTGGAACAGCTGAAATCAATTTTGCTGAAATGGTTTCAACCTGTTCCAGCTGAAGAATTTGAAAGGACATACAATGCCGATTGGTTTTCTTCCGATGCGCCGACATGGGATTACAAACCTCGGTATCTCAAAACCTGTTTTCTGCGGGCCATAAGAGAAGTCAAACACATCTCCGAATTGCCTCACATCCTTTTTTATTTATCCTCGACTCGGGATATTCTTCAGATTTTTCTGGCTTCACGTCTTTCCGTCCGAAACTGGCGCATAACCCGATCTCTTATTGATTTTATCGGAACGGAAGACGAATACGAAAACCATTGCGGAGAGGTTCTGGAAAGGAACTACTGCGAAGCTCTCGATGCACCGCCGGAAAAACTTTCGTTTCACTTCAAGGGAATCAATTTAGTCCCCTGGTCTGACTGCTGGCACCCCGTCCCCGTCACAAATCGGCTCAGGACTCCGGAATGCGAGGCAATCTTATTCTGCGAGTTAATTGTCTTCGACATGGAATGATCCACCGGGGAAACTTGAAATAACCCCCTGAATTATCGCCATAAGCCTTGATATATCAATGCTTATGGAACCGTCCTGTACACAATGAATCAGGCTCCCATATCAAGCAACTCGGGGCTTTCTCCGGGATAATATCGACAGATTCCCGTTCACAGCTGAAAGGGATTTCTATTCCCATTGTCAGCCTTTTTATTTTTCTGCTGCCCCAACTTTTTTCTCAAAATCTTCCCCGTCCCCTCCCTTTCTTCACAAAATTTCGGTTCCCAGGCAATCCCGGGAAAAGAAAGGCGGCTCGGCCCGCGACAGGGGGACCAGGGGCTCCCCCCAGCCCGATGTATGCTTGATTTTAGCAGGAAAAAAAATCACCTTTTTTTGATAATCGTTCATATACATCGCAGAGCATTACTGTGATCTTGATTCCAAAAGAAAGGAGGATATGATGATTTTCAAGACATAACACAGGATAAGGGGTGAAGGGTGGAATGGTTTTTATATCTTTGGCTGAAATGAAATATATTTTATCTCACAGAATTTGCCGAAATCATAGGAACAGACCACACCCCACCCCCATGTTGATCTAAATCTAAGCATGTGGGATGGTTCTCTGTCTCTTGGGGAGGATGTGTATTGCTGAAGAGACGGGGTTATAATCCGCACAAACATGATGGCAGGATCAGCCGGTAATCCGACATCATCAAGTTCAATCCGGCAGTGTGAAACACATAAGGGTTATACACCAATGAATGAGAAAACAAAAATCAACAGCAGTGGAACTCTCGGAACAACTACGAACGGAGGTATTGATATGCATGATGTATTGAATAAAATTCCGATAACGAAATTTCCCCATCGGAATTCATGGTTGGGAATCGCCGGTCTCTACAAGGCGGCAGGAGGGCTTTTTAAAGATTTCTTGATGTGGTGCAAAGGCGATTCGGAAACGTTCAAAGACGAGGATGATTGCCGTAACGCATGGAGCATTGACCCCAAAGAAACGATGGTCGAAGCAAAACGGAGGCTCCTCGCCATTGCCGGGATAAAGCCTCACTCAAAGGAAACGCCAATAGCCGATACTTCCGCTGATACTCCGGCTGAACAAGTGCCGACAGCCGATACTCCGGCTGAGCAAATGCTTCAAAACAATGTTACCGTTGATAATTCGGGGCAACCTCCACAGGTATTACCGTCCCTGCCGCCGATGGAACGGGACAGGGCGATACAGGATGCTATGACAATCGTGAAAACGATTCATCCGAATCTTTGCTTCATTTTTTCGATGGGGGCGAAGGATAAAATCAATACAAAAATGGCGCTGTTAGATAATACAGAGGAAGAGCTTCTTACTTTGTTACAAGAGGCTCTTTTGTATGAAGAAGAACGAAAAGACGGTCTTTTCTGGCAGCTCAATGAAGCAACTCTCTCTGGGAAACTGACCGTAAGGGCTAGTGGTATCACCTCTTTCACTTGGGGATTGCTTGAATCCGATGACTTGCCGATCGCGGATCAATATGCCTTGCTGAAAAGCATTTCCCTCCCGCTGTTTGCGGCAGTCCATTCCGGCGGGAAGAGCATTCATGCTTTTATCCATATTGGCGCACAC
>JAZUCR010000753.1:0-2369 GCA_045639225.1 Victivallales bacterium | reverse complement strand
TGAGCTTCCTCTGGTGGAAGGCTCAGGATGAACTCGGCAGGAATGACCAAACCGAATTCCATCCGTATTACGCGGATGATCCGGCGTTGAAGATCACCCCGGTCTCGGAACGGATCGTGGCTTCGGCCTATACCAATTCCGGCCGTCTGATGCTGGCAGTCCTGAACGATACCGATCAGGAACAGGAGATTTCCGTCCGTCTCGATCTGAAGAAACTGCAAGTCAAACCAGGTCTGAAAGGACACGACGCCTTCGAACCCGGATTGAGCTGGACGCTCGCGGATGAATGGAAAGGGAAGATCGGTCCGCGCGGATTCCGCCTGATCGTATTCAGATAATGGCGGTGTTTGCCGATTTGATTTTGATCGGATAATGCATGGCAGCTATCGAAAAACGACAGTTGCTATGCATGAATGCCGATATGGGTCTTTTTTCCGTCCAGTCCGCCGAATCCAGCGGTCCCCGGCTTGAAAAATCGGTGAAAACCGGGGATCTTCTTATTCCGCGCACTTGCAAACTTCTTCATGCGGGTGTATAGTAACAGGATATCCGTTAAAAGCGGTCATATAAACAATTTCTAAACTGAAAGGTGAAAAAAAATGTCGTCGTGCCCCTTTGAGGACCTGAAAGCCCGCGGGTTCATCTACCAGAACACTTCCGAAGAAGCCATCAAACAACTTCTCGCCGAAGGTCCGGTATATTTTTACGCCGGCTTCGATCCGACCGGCGACAGCCTCCATGTGGGTCACCTGCTCCCGGTGATGGCCATGCGCCGTCTGCAGCAGGCCGGCCATAAGCCGATCGTGCTGGTCGGCGGCGCCACCGGACAGATCGGCGATCCCTCCGGCAAAAGCGAGGCGCGCGTCATCCTCTCCAAGGAAGTCGTGGCGCACAATGCCGAATGTCTGAGAGACCAGCTCTCCCGTTTCATCTCCCCGGACGATGCGGTTTTCGCCAACAACGCCGAATGGTTCAGCAACATGCTTTATCTGGATTTCCTGCGTGACATCGGCTCCAAGTTCAGCGTCAACAAAATGCTGACCGCCGAATCGGTCAAGATGCGTCTGGAAAAAGGTCTTTCCTTCCTGGAATTCAACTACATGATCCTGCAGGCTTACGATTTCTATATGCTGAATCAGAAATACAACTGCCGCCTGGAGATCGGCGGACAGGACCAGTGGGGCAACATCACGGCCGGAACCGAACTGGTGCGCCGCATCGCCCAGCAGGAAGTCCACGGCATCACCCTGCCCCTGCTCATCAACAGTTCCACCGGACAGAAATTCGGCAAATCCGTCGGCGGCGCAGTCTGGCTCGACCGCAACAAAACTTCCATCTTCGATTACTACCAGTTCTGGCGCAACACCGACGATGCCGATGTGCGCAAGCTCATGCTCTATTTCACCAGCCTGCCGATCAATGAGATCGACAACATCTGCGCCGCCTCGATCAACCGTGCCAAGGAGATTCTGGCGTATGAGGCGACCGCGCTGGCGCATTCGCCCGAAGATGCCGCGAAAGCCTATCTCGGCGCCGGAGCCAAATTCGGTTTCGCCGACAAGGAAAACAAGATCCCGACCACCAGCTCGATCGCCAAGGTCCAGGCTGCCGCCGCTGTCCTCGACGATCTGCCGACCTGCAATGTCACCATTCCCGAAGAGGGCATCTGGATCGTCAAACTGCTGGTCGAAGCCGGGCTCTGCAAGAGCAACGGCGATGCCCGGCGTCTGGTCCAGGGCGGCGGGGCCTACCTCAATGACGTCCGGATCGACAGTGCCGACCGCAACATCATGAAGAGCGAGATCCCCGCCGGCGGCGCGATCCTCAAGGCCGGAAAGAAAAATATCAAACGCATCGTGGCGCAGTGATTTGAAAAATCCGCTCACAGGTGATATATTACAATAACAGCATTGACAAAATACAACTTAAAACAATGGAGTGAACATGTATTCTGCTGCAGATCTGAAAAAAGGTTTGAAAATCGAAATCGAAGGCGTTCCCTACGTCATCACGGACTTTGAATTCTGCAAGCCGGGCAAAGGGACCGCGCTTTACCGCTGCCGCCTCAAAAACATGGTGAACGGAAGTTCCATGGACCGCACTTTCCGCCCCGTCGACAAAGTCGATGTTCCCAACCTGGAAGAACGCGAAGTGCATTATTCCTATCAGGACGGCGACAACTATATCTTCAGCGATTCCGAAACGTATGAAGATATCCAGATCACCAAGGACCAGCTCGGCGACAAGACCTTCTTCCTGCTCGACGACATGGTCTGCAACGTGCTGTTCTACAACGGCAAGCCGATCGACATCACCCTGCCGACCTTCATCACCCGCACGGTCGTGGAGACCGAACCCGGCGCCCGCGG
>JAZUCR010000752.1:0-6818 GCA_045639225.1 Victivallales bacterium | reverse complement strand
ATGCCGAACAGTTTTTCCACTTCGCGATCGCCGGACCTCGTGCCGTGTTCATCGAACCAGCCGGGGGCGAAATCTGCAATGACCGTGCCGCCTGCCGCGGTGAATTTCCGCAGGTTTTCCACTGCCCGCGGAGAAAGGGAGATGGCGCACGGCAGGACGACCACTTTGGCGGCCGGGACCGATTTCTCCAGGGCATCGTAGGGCAGATAAAAATAACTGTATTTCAGATCTTCCAGCAGGGCGGCCCAGCCGGTCATGGAGTTGTGCCAGATGCCGCCGCCGATGCTGCCCATCGAGGCGAAAAGCGAACTCTGCGAATAAAGCACGCAGATATCGCGTCCGACCTCATTCCCGTTGAGGATGACCCGGTCGATCCCGCCGCGCAGTTCATTGACCTGGTCCGTATAGAACTTCGTATTGGGCATCGGTGTGAGGTCCCCGTTGAATGCGTATCCGGCGGCGAAATTGCTGACCAGATTGGCACCGAGGAGCATATCCGACCAGACCGCGGATCTCTGGGCGAATTCATTGACTTTTTCGGCCGGTTCATATCCGCTCCATTGACCGGAGACGAATCCCGGCGACGCGAAATCATGGACCGCCTTGCGCTGGATCCCTCCGTAATAGGAGAGGCAGTCGATATGCTTCATCAGCTGGACCCAGTCATAACTGTATCCGGGGATCTGCGTACCGGAAAGCCCCGCCTTGCTGCCGGGCATATATTTGCGCAGAATATTTCCGGTATTGCCGACCCATTTCGAGGCAAAGACTTTTGCCATGAACATTTTGTGGTCCAGCCAGGGCGCCAGGTTTTCCTTGCCGTTCACCTCTTTGAGCTGCACGGGAATTACTTCATCCCAGGACCTGAAATCGCGTTTCCAGCCTTGGTTCAGGGCTTCCAGCGTGCCATATTGTTTTTTGAGTTCGGCCCGGAAATCCTTCAGACAGTGGGGCGAATAGCAGACCGTGCTGCCCAGATATGCCTCGTCCGCGATCTCATGGTTGACAATGCCGTAATAGCGGAACCGCTGCGATTTCACCTTTTCACGGAGGACAGCCTCGACTTTCTGCCAATGCGCCGGATCGGAAAAACAGGGTTTCCGGACCGGATCGCTTGGAATGTCACCCCGGTATTTGAGGGCGGTAGCATAATAATTCACATTTCCGGCTCCGAACATGACGTAACCCATGTTCGCATTGCTGACGGCTTTCAGACGTCCCATCTTTTCGCTGTCCTGCATGAGACCGGTGATCCACATGGTGAAGCCCAGCTCGGATGATGGCTGCATGAAGGGCGTCCGTTCCATCCAGACCAGCGCGTCAAGCTGAGTGACATCCTTGCCTTTGGCCGGGGTCGAAAATTCCGCAAAGCCCCTTGCCAGTTCCGATCTGCCGTTTTTGAGGGAAAGACGGAGACGGTAAAGCGTGGTATACGGCGGTGCGATCCGGAAAGCGATCCTCGTGACCTTTTCCGCCTTGATTGCTGCTTTGCGGACGATCCTGCCGCGGGTGTCCTCCACCTCATAAGCCAGAATGGCGTCCGCGGGAATTTTCCCCGCAATGCCGACTTCTGCGGAAATTTCCTTGCCGCGTTCGAAAACCTTTTCCGGATCGGCGAAACGGATGCTCAGTTTGTACGGATCGGCATTGGTGAAATTCAGCGCGCCGAAATCATATTCCCGTCCTTCCGGATCGGTGACCCGGTAGTCGGCGACGTAAGGACCGCCGGGCAGGGCAGGGAGGTCCAGTGCGATTTGGTTGGCTCCGGACTTCAGCTCAAGTTTCTGTTCGAAAGAGCAGACCGTCCGTCTGTGCATATCCTTGACCTCCGCCTTCAGCAGCGCCTTGACCGGCTTTGCCGCCTGGAGGATCACGCTTTTATCCCGGTTGGAAACGACCTTGACGGCAGGTTCGATGCCGGCCGCATAACGGAGCGCTTTCAGCGCCGATGCGTAGATGTATTCCCAATACGGAAAATCGGCACTGACGTAGGAAGGACACTTTTCCTGGGCGAAAGCAGGCGGAACGCAGGCGAAAAGATACGACTCGAGGTAATGCTCGTTGTTGTTCCGCAGGAAACAGACGACCCTTGACTTGCCGTTCCGGTAAACGGTGCATGACCGGTCAACGAGTCCCGAGGGAACTTTGCGGAAAGCGGGGACGCTCCCGAAGATGTTTTCGGGCCGTGCCATGCGTTTTCCCAGCAGTCCGGCGGGCAAGTTGACGCAGTTGTAGAACAGAATCCCGCTGCCCTGCTGCTGGAACTTTTTCAGCAGATCGACAAATTCCTGCTGCACCATCGTTTTGAAGTTGATGGACTGGACAATGATGATCTTCGGGGCAGCGGTCAGCGCTTTGATCTGCGCGATGGTGTAGGGTTCCAGCGTTTTGCCGAAGGTCACATACCAGCTGCCGCCGCCGCTGTCCACCTTGCGGAACAGCGGAATATAGCGGTATTTGAGCTTCATGCGCTGGGCGAATTCGACGATCTGCCGTTTGCCGGTGTAAAGGGTCAGATGATTGGTTCCCAGCGGCAGATAAAGGATCTCCGGCATGGGATCGACCGGATCGGCCAGCCATTTCGTATGCTGCGTCACATATTCATGGGAAATCTTCTCCAGTATGTCCACGGCCGGGTAAGAGCTGCCTTTAAGCTCGTCGCGGAGCATTTCCAGCGGCGAACGCGCAATGTAGGTGAAGTCCTCCGGAACGATTTTCACATTGTCCAGCCAGAGCGTCTGCTCCGGACTGTAAATGCCGAACCGGACGATGCCATATCCGGCTTCTTCCGGCGGATAAAATGCACGTTCGACCTTTTTCCAAGGGAAGGAATTTTTGCCGAGGGCGACACTGATCCGCTGTTTGATCAGGGATTTTTGCGCAGAATTCTCGAATTCGATCATGCAGGTCTGCCAGCGGCGTTCCGGATTTTCTCCCTTCAAATCCGCGGAAAATGTATATTTGACGCCCTTTTCCGGACGGAAAAAGACCGGGAAAATGCTGTATTGCGTGGAATCTTTCCAGCGGACGACCTTGATGCATTTGGAATTGTCCGGACCTTCATCGACCCACTGGTAAAGCTTGCGGTCGCGGACATACCAGCTCCAGTAATAGCTTTCCGGCCAGGGCGCTTTCTCCATCGGTTTTTCGAAGGATCCGTTGTTTACCAGGTCGGGTCCGCCTTGGAACATTTCAACCGGATAAGTTTTCTCCGGTTTGCGGTCGAAACAGATGCGGTAAGCGAAATCTTCCCTGCCGCAGAACACCGGGTTCCGGGAAGAACGCGTGTTCCAGGCATAGCCGTCTTTGAATTTGGTATAATAATATCCGATTTTGTTGATTCCCGGAACGGAAACCAGAATGCGCTGTTCGCCGGATCCAAGTTTCTCCACGGTGAACGGCACGGGCCGGTCGTATTCGGGCGCACCGTTGGCCAGCTGATAAACCGAAATCAGATCCGCCTTGATCGTGCCGGGGATCCTGACTCCCCGGACGGAGTCGCAGTACTGCCGCCGGCCGCGGATGTCCAGCGTCTGTACCGGAGGGACAAAATAATTGTGTCCTCCGGAAACCTGCGTCACTTCTTTGTCGCCTTTAACATGCAAGTCCAGCAGAACCGGTGTTTTTCCCGTTCCCTTCAGCAAAGGACGTTTTTTGTATTGCTCCAGCACGGCGGGAACGTTTTCCGAAAGGATCGCCCTGACCTGATAAGCACTTGTCCCCCTGGCGGGAATTTCCGTTTCCTTGAGAAAATATTCCAGCGTCGATACTTCCTTGTCGGCGGAAAACCAGCTGTACAAGGCGCAGAGCCGGTCTTGAGGCAGAAGCAGCACACTGCCGGTCTTGTCATCGTTTCCCATAAAACCGGCAGCTGCGGCGGTGGGAGCAGTAAACCATTCATCACTTTTGGGGTCGCCCGGATGCTTCCTGCCGACCCAGTTGCCATTTACAGGGTAGAAGTAGGTGTTGCGCATTCCCATGCCGTTGTCGCGCCTCAACATTGTGCGGACCCAGAAGCCGGCGCTTTGGGCCTTGTCCGACAGGTTTTGCAGTGTTACGTCCAGAACCAGTTCATTGCCTTTGACCGAATAGCGTTTCGTGATCCGCAGGAAGTCAAAATTCTTCACCCCGGCTGCGCTCAAGGCAATCTCATTTTTCCGAACTGAAATGGGCGTGAATTCCAATTGGGAAAAATCTTCCAGAATCGCATTTTTTCCTTCGGAACGCATCACTTTTTCAGTAAAGCTCGGGACTTTCGCTGAAAGGGGGATCAGTTCTTTGCCGTTCAGGGAGAGTTTTTTCAAAGCGCCCCCGCGGGTAGCGACGACCGCCTTCACGTTCGCATCCGAAATGGTGAATTCCGCCGCATTCAGGAATGATCCGAGCAGCAGCAAAGCGGGCAATACGGTTCTGGTTTTCATAGCGTTCTTCCTTTTCTTTCTGTGCTGTTTGATTACGGATTGGTCGAGTAAACGTATTTTCCAGACGTCCCGAGAAGTTTGCCAATATCCACGCTTTCACAGTGTCCTTCCATGAACAGTGCATTGGCCTTCCGGTTGTGCCGGAACTCGATCCCCTGCTTAGCGTCAGCATCAGATTTCATCGGATAATTGTTCACGCCGAACGTCAATCCCGCTCCGAAGGTCGGATTCTGGTTCTCCAGCAGCCAGATATACCGGGACGGCTGGCGCATCCGGGAGGGGCGGTGCATCTGGGGTTCCGATTGCGGAGTCGTCCAGTTGACGTAATAATTCGTCGCGTAACTGTTGGTATGGCCCGCTCCTTTGTAATGGTCGTTGTTCCGGGTATCCGACGGGCAGATTCCAACGTTACCCGCCTTGAATCCATAATTATTCATGGAATCCCACCATCTGAAATTGTAATTGAAATAAAGATGCAGGAAGTTTCTGAAAGGAAGCGTGTTGAACTTGGAGCATAGCTCATGGCAATAGAATCTCAAACCTCCGTTGTTCGGTCCCGGCAGATAACCGATGAAATCATTCTGATAGGATGCTGACGCGGTTCCGATTTGTTTCTGGTTGTTCAGGCATTGGATCATCCTGGCTTGCTCCCTGGCTTTGTTCAGCGCCGGCAGCAGCATTCCTGCCAGAATCGCGATGATTGCGATCACGACGAGGAGCTCTATCAGTGTGAAAGAGTGTTTCCCTTGCTTACGGATGGACTTGACAGACGTTGTTCTTTTCATGGTTCTTCTCCTGCTTTATATTGTTTTATTAAACGAATTTCAAAACGGTTTGGCTCATTATGTTCAATCGATCACCCGGTTTCCCGGCAGCGGATGGTCTTTCAGATATTCCAGCCACCCGCTTTCCGTGGTGAAATCAAACCACCCGTAATGGGCAAGCAGATCATTGTCCTTCACCTTGAATTCAAGTTTGAAATCCACCGAACCTCCTGGTCCGAATTCGAGCGGCAGAACTGCCACAGTCTGCATGTCTATGACCTCCTTCATGGTCATGATATGTGTAAAGTCAGCCAGGTAAAGATGCCGCGGGATTGTGAAATAGATCCGTCCGGATTCGCTCTGCGGACGGACAGCCGTTCCGGAAAGGGTCAAGGTTTCAGAGTTCCAGAACACATTTTTGAGCTCCACATTTCCCTGTTCGATGTGCATGTCGGTCCCCAGGATCCACGGATAAGGACGAGCCTCGCAAATCCGGTACAGACGGCATATTCCGGCGGGAATGGAGACGGCAAAGGATTTCCGGAAAGTTCCGACGTATTCCCCGTTCCAGAACTCGAAAACGCGGTAAGCTTTGCCCGAATCAAGTCCCAACCGCGCAAAATCCACCTCGGTATTGAAAGTTGAGGAATCCCGCTGCGAATTGAACACCATCGCCAGCATGTAGCTGTCCCACGCGGTCGTGACCGGTTTCTTCAAAATATGGCAGCCGCCTTCGGAAGTCGGACGGTCAAAAAGGTCCACCGGCGAGGGGATGCCTTTTGTGCGTGGCAGGATCATTTTGATCATGCGCAGACGTTCCGGATCCAGTCCCGGCAGATAATCGTTCAAGGATACCGGACTGTCCCCGCTCAGCCCGAACATGGTGGTCGTTATCCGCGCGAATTCCAGCGGAACGGGTTTGCCGATGGTCAGGACATTCAGGTCGTTTACATAGATTTTATAATTGGTGAACCAGACTGCCGCGGCATTCTGCATGAAGGAATCAATGTTGGAAAAATGTTCGTCGTGCATGCAGTAGACCGCATTCTGCCAGTTGCTGAAGGGATACGGCGGACGCCCTTCGCCGAAATCCCGCGTCACCCTCGCGGAGTTCGTCAGTCCGATATAACTCGGTTCCGAACCTACGGCCGTCTGAAAATGGGTATCGCAGGTTGCCGCCTCGCGAAGGGCACGGAAGGTTTTTCCGATCACTTCATGGAAGAGGAGAGAATCGTCATAACAACCCGGGCCGAATTTGGGGGAAAGGAAGTCCATCATATACCACCGGACGCCCAGTTCATGATAAAAAGAAAAAACTTTTTTCAGATATTGCGCAGTCTTCGGATGCGTTCCGTCCAGAAAATACTGGGTGAGTGTCGATGTGGCATATTTCGTGCTCAATTCCCAGCCGCCGGGCCAGTCCCGGCGGAATGGTTTACCATCAGGCATCTTGAACAGATTTTCATGATTCTCTTTCAGGGTTTCTTCCGCTTCGCCGAAGAACCAGAACGGCGAGAACCAGAATTTAAGGCGCCAGCCCCGTTTGGCAGCCTCGCGGTACAAATCCTCATAACTCCCGCCGTCGGCCCTTTTTTTGAACTCCAGCCAGTGTCCCGGCAGGCTGTCTTTCATG
>JAZUCR010000751.1:0-1953 GCA_045639225.1 Victivallales bacterium | reverse complement strand
CGAAAAGCCGGGCAGTTTACCCGCAATGCGATCTATCTCGCCGCCGAACTGGACAAGTCCGGCTGCAAGTTGTTCCGGGGGGATGTGCCGCAGAAGTCGGAGGATGAAAAGACCGGTCTGGACGATTATCTTCTGGATCATACGGCGGAAGAGTTTCTCTCCCATGTCAGCGAGACCAAGGAACTGATCGACCCGCAACTCGCACTTCAGTTTGCCGATCCGTACCGCGAGATCACCGAGGAATTCGGGCCGCCGTTTGAAGTGAAATACACCAAAGAAGGAACGATTTCAAAGGTCATCTACAACCAGACGTGGAATGCCCGTTTTCTGGCAACCCGTCACCAGTTGCTGTTTGAGCCTGACGAGGGAAATTTTTACCGCTATGAAGAGTCTCGCGGCATCTGGCAGCAAATCACCGAAAAGAGAGTGATCGCACTTTTGAACGATGATCTGAAAGACTATTGGCGTGCCTATCATCCGGCGGAATGGCGGTCGCTGATGCTCCACTGCACCAACAACTCCTTCAAGCAGACAACGGAAATGCTTCGCGGTATCGTGGAGAAACGCGATGCGTTCCGCAGAATCCCGGAAAGACGGCTGATTCATCTGCAAAACGGAATGCTCGACCTGGAGGAAATGGTCATAAAGGATTTTGACCCGAAATACCATTCGAGAAATCAGATTCCGTTGGAGTTCGATCCCGAGGCGGATTGTCCGCGATTCCTGAATGAATTGCTGGCTCCGGCGCTGGGTGATGAGGCGATTGAGGCGTTTCAGAAATACATCGGCATGACTCTGCTCGGCGGCAACGACGCCCAGCAATTCATGCTGTTGGAAGGGACTGCTGGAGGCGGCAAAGGAACGCTGGTCGAGATCGTCAAAAAGATCGTCGGCGAGGAGAACATCGCCGAACTGCGGACTATGCATGCCAATGAACGTTTCGAACTCTCCGGGTATGTCGGAAAGACTTTGCTCATCGGCGCGGACGTGCCGGGAAACTTTCTCCAGCAGAAAGGGTCGGAATCCATCAAGAAACTGACCGGCGGTGATCTGCTTGATGCGGAGTTCAAACACTCCAACGGGCGGTGCAAATTGCGCGGCGAATTCAGCATCATCATCACCTCCAACAACTCCCTGAATGTCAGGCTGGACGGGGATAACGACGCATGGCGCAGGCGGTTGATTCTGCTGAGGTTCGTCAACAATCCGCCGAAGAAACCCATTGCACGCTTCGCCGACAAACTCTTCGCAGAAGAGGGCCCCGGTATCCTCAACTGGATGGTTCAGGGTGCGGTCAAGTGTCTCGATGATTTGGCGAAATATGGCAGGATTCATCTTCCGCCGTCCCTGCAGGAGGATGCTGACGACCTGCTCTACAAGTCAGATTCGGTACACAACTTCGTCATGGATTGCGTCAAGTCGGTCGACGGCGGAGCCATCATCTCGGCAGAGGCGTATCAGCCTTATATCCGATACTGCAACGAAAATGGATTCATTGCCTTGACGCGGGAGAACTTTTTCCGCACACTGGCAAAGGAAATGCAGACCACGCACCGCGCCTCGATCAATCATCGCATGGGCTCAAACAGCACACAGCGCGGATATCGCAATTTCGTAGTCGTCGAATGAACGGGGACGGATGGGACGGCAAAAATCAACTTATTTTCATGCACGGAAATGGGAAGTCTGATATAATGCATTCATGTGTGTGTTGTCATAAAAGTTGAAAAATGCCGTCCCTGCCGTCCCGGAGGAGGTATATCATGCCGGATCAACCGGTAAACTTGAAATGGGACCTGTTTCACATAGTCCGTGAAAACACACCCGGATCTTCCTGCAAACAGGTGTCGGCGGTCATCGAGTCACCTCAACTCATCGCAAAGCCGCGCCGAACGCCCGCGCCGGGCGAGCCGCTGGCATACTGCGCGAAGTGCAGAGAATGGACGCCCATGC
>JAZUCR010000750.1:0-1827 GCA_045639225.1 Victivallales bacterium | reverse complement strand
GACAAGATACCAGCCGAGTTGCATGAAAATTTCATGTGGGAATTTACTGAAAATGGAGCATATTTCCTGACTCTGCCGTGGCAGTTGCTGAAACAGTTTCACCGCAACGAAGCATCCGAAAAAGATTTCCGGATAAAAATGGAACGTTGCGGCTTGAAAATCATCAATGCACATGGGCCATACGGCAGGGGATACTGCATCAATCCATCGGATGAAAGCTGTCGGAAGGAAGATCTTGCCGCACAACTGGAATGTATGAGTATCGCCTCTTATTTTGGCGCCGCCGTCTACGTGCTGCACCTGGAATCCGGTCCGTATCTGGACAAACCGCAAAGCATGGATCAGCTGGTTCGGCAAAGCACCGATTCAGCGGTCAGAAGCTTGGAAATAATGCTTCCTCATGCGGAAAAACTGGGGCTGACTCTGGCTGTGGAAAATTGTTTTTCCCCACAGAATACTGCCGATCAGGTTATCAGTTGCATTTCTCGTTTCAACTCTCCCCATCTGGGATGCTGTTTTGATTCCGGTCATGCCAATCTCATAACTACCGGCAAAGTTGTTTCCCGCTATTCGTCTTATCTCCGGTCACAGGTATGGCGCGATCATTTTGTCCCGGATGACTCACCACTGGATAAACTTGCCCCGCATATTGTGACCTGTCATCTTCACGACAACGATGGATACAGCGATTTGCACAACCTTCCGGGGACCGGCACGATCCGCTGGGAGCCGCTGCTCCACCGTTTATCGGAATGTCCGCGACTCCTTTCCATGCAGGCCGAAATTTTAATGTTTCAAAACCGGATTTCTATCTGCAGACTCTGCAAAACTTTCAATGCCGTCATGAAAATTGCCGGTTCCAAAAACAAAGATCAGGCAGAACTGCCTTTATAGATCCACCTGGATCCCGAACTCGGGAAGAGGATTTTAAGACCATGTGCAGGACATGCGGTATGGCCCCGCGCATGGTCCGTCTGATCCAGACCGGACCGGTCAGCGGCCCAGCAGCTTGTTCAAATGCTCCAGGCTCATGGCCGCACTTTCGAACGGGGGACGTTTGCAGATGTCCTGCTCGTAAATAACCCATTCGCAAATGCTGTCCCGGGCGGCGGCAATACAGCCGGCAAGGTCGATGCAGCCCTGTCCGAGTTCGGTAAAGGAACTGTCGCTGGGGTCCATATCCTTCATGTGGAGCTGAGGCAGACGGTCCGCATAGCGTTTGATATATTGCACGGGATCTCCGCCGCCTTTGGCGATCCAGTAGACATCCAGCTCGGCCTGGACCTGTTTCGGATCGGTGTTGGCGTAAATATAGTCGAGAGCGCGCTGGCCGTCGAACATGGCGAATTCATAGGCATGGTTGTGATAGGTGAACTGGAGCTGGTTCTGAGCGGCGACGGCGCCGACCTTGCGCAGAAGATCAACCACTTCGGGAGTGATCTTGGTGTAATCGCCGCCGTGGCTGATCGTAACATATTTGATGCCCAGCGCTTTGGCATATTCGAGGCCGCGGGTCTGATTGGCGGGATCGAAGTCGGCCGGACTCAGGTGCATACCGCAGGCTTTCAGTCCGATCTCTTTCAGGAAAGCGGCCAGTTCGGCCGGTTCCATGCCGCCGAAAATCTGGACAAATTCCGCACCGTCGCAGCCCAATTTCACCAGATCGCGGCAAACACCTTTGAAGTCCTGTTTCAAGGCTTCCCGGATGGTGTACATCTGAATTCCGGTTTTCAAATCCTTCATGTGGGGCTGAGGCAGACGGTCCGCATAGCGTTTGATATATTGCACGGGATCTCCGCCGCCTTTGGCGATCCAGTAGACATCCAG
>JAZUCR010000749.1:0-19654 GCA_045639225.1 Victivallales bacterium | reverse complement strand
AGCAGTTCGCAGCGTTTGACATAGCTCATCAGCTGGTCGAACATGATCAGTTCCGCGGCGGGGACGAATTGCCGGACCGCTTTGAGCTGCTTCCAGGCTGCGGCGGCATCGTTCTGCATTTTGGCAAAGAATTCATCCTTGTCGATATTGGCAGGCAGCACGCTGTCCGGATGTTCCGGGACCCGGGTGCTCAGTTTCAAAGCATAGGTCCGGGCAACGGTGTCGCCGGCTTTTTCCCCGTAAATCCGGCGGCAGATGCGCGGCAGCAGTTCCTCTTCCATTTCCGGACATTTCGCCGTGACGATCTCGAAGGAATGTTTGGCATCCGGCAGCAGGGCTGCGCCGGGTGCAAACGCATTCCACAGGTATTCGCTCGCCGCCATGTCGGAGGCGTTATGGAACAGCGTGGCGGTCTGCCAGTGAACAAACCCCATTCCGCTCAGCTGATTGAAATACATGTTGGCGGCATACCGGCCGGAATTGGTATAGCACGGCAGATGGCTGTAATCATAAGGATAGTTCGATGAAAGGATCGGGTGGGCTGCCAGCCGTTTGACATTTTCGAGGAACAGCGGCCGCGGGGCTTCCCGGAAGACCAGCGCGATGTCGGCAGGCAGCTCCCGGTTCAAACCCACCTGGTATTGAATCATTTTCGGATCTGTGACGCAGGTATAAGGATACTGGCAGAAGCCGACCAGGATCCCGGGATTCTTTTTCCGGATCTCGCGGGCGAAAATCGAGATCAGATTGGATTCCGCGCCGACCCGGTTGTCTCCCCACCGTTTCTTATCCATCTCGGTCCGCTTCGCCCAGTTGCCCGGATTGTCGTAATTGCCGCAGTCGATCGAATGGAACCCGATGCCTCCGAAACCGGTTTTCGCCAGATAATCGCCGAGTTCCCTGCCGTTTTTTACCGCCAGATCGTCCCGCGACCATGAATACGCGCCGTCGAAATAGCCGAACAGACCTTCCTCCGGCTTATAGGGATAATAATGCGTCGAATAACCGGGCGGGATGAGTTTTCTGAAATCATCGCCCAGTTTGACTACGGAAGTTTTATCGACCAGCAGCAGCCGGATCCCGCGGGCAGCCGCATAAGCATTGAGTTCCCGCCAGCGTTTTGCCGGATATTTCCGGCTCATCCGCAGAGCGCTCTGGCCGCAGAGCGAGGCAAGATTCGCACGCTGCAGGAAGAAGGAATCGATGATCCTTTCCCCGTATTTCCCGGGGTAGCTCGCCACGCCGGCTTCCAGTCTGCGGTTGAGGAAATCCGGCCAGTCGGAAATCGTCGCGGGCGTCATTTCCCCGTTTTCCCGGATCAGATTGGCCAGCGTCTGCCAGCCGTACAGCAGTCCATGCAGGTCGCTGCCGGCAATCAGGATCGAGTTTTCCGAGGAAACCAGCACATATCCCTGCCGGATCGGTTTCGCCGGGGCTTTGACTTTTTCCAATTCCGGGAGCAGGTCGTCATACAGTCCGGCGCGGATCGTCTTTTTTCCGGTTTTTCCGAATGTCTTCAGTCCGATCCGGTTCAGCTTGCCGGTGAACACCTCGAATCCCGGCCGGTCGGCGGGAGTTTTCCGGACCACCTGCCACTCTTCCGGTTTGAATTGGAAAGGCTTGCCGGTGATCTTCAGTTTTTTCGGTGCCGGAACCAGGTCGAGATGATTTTCCTTCAGCTTTTTCCAGCTGTCCGCCACATCCGGGGAAACCGGCAGGGGAACGATCTTCGCAGTGATTTCCTTTGCCGGACGGAAATCGCGTTTGACCCCGTTCCAGAGGATAAGTTCGTCGATCCGGCCCTTGAAACCGCGCCCGATCACCAGATCATAATTCGACGTGCTGAAGGTCTGCGCCATCGTATCGTCGGCTTCGACCACCATCTTGCCGTCCAGATAAAGCGAGATCCGTTTGGCCGCGGCATCCCGGACCACGGCGACCCGGCACCATTTTTTAAGCATCACCTGATAAGGAGCCAGGAGCCGGCACATTTTTCCGGGAGCGTTGCCGTTGAACATCGGCCGTCCGATGGAACCGGAAGCCAGCAGACTCCACCCTTTGCCCCGGGCGGAATGCATCAGCAGGGTCCCCCAGTTTTTTTCGCCGGTCGGTTCCGGATTGTAACAGACTTCCAGCGTAAACGACTGATCCGGCGCGAAAGTGAAATACGGCGACTTTTTGATCCGCAGAGCCGACTTGCCGTCGAAGTAGAGACAGCCGCCGGAAACGCCGTCCGCCTGCCATTGGGGATCGCCCGCGGCTTTCAGAACTTTCACATGGCCGCAGACGTCTTTCAATTCGCCGGCCTGGTCAAAAGACAAATGGACCACTTTTTCAGGTGCAGCCTGCAGAAGCATCGCTGCCATCGGCAGTGCGGCAAGCATGAGTTTTTTCATCAGATAATCCTCCCGTCCATTCGGTTTATCATCTCATATTTGCGTAGGATATGACTCCGCGGCCGGTCATGTAACCATCCGAACGCAGCGCCCAGATGGCATCCAGTCCCAGATCGTGGATACTGCCGTTATGCATCCTCCCGGTTTGCTGGACAGCCCCGTTTTTCATTAAATAATTGATTTTTCCATTATGCCGGTCGGCCACCCTCTGTCCATGGGCATAGGTAAGATATTCGAAATTGTTTTGCGAACCGCCGATGAAGGTTTCGTTTTTTGTATTGGCATCGCCCCAGAATTCCACCAGAACCAGCATGTCATTGTTTTTTCGCCACGGGACATCACGGTACATATATTGCTCATAGCCTTTTTCATTTCCGTTCCGGAGACTTTGCGGCACACCGGAAACATGGCCGTTCATCGCATACCCGCGCGGCGCATTTCTATAAATCGATTCCGTTGCGGAAGACAGTTTTCCCGCCGGGCAATGGAAAGTGCGGGTTTTTGCACCGGTATTGAGAGCGCCGGTCGTCGGATTGAAATTAAGATTCAAATAGTAATAACCCAGCTGGAAGGTCCAGCAATGCTTGTCAGTATTGGTGCCGGGATATTGAGGATAATAGTTTTTGAAATCGGTCGTATACATTTTCATAAGAGTTCCGAGAGTTTTCAGGTTGTTCCGGCAGCTGATGTCTTTCGCTTTGTTCCTGGCGCTGTTCAAAGCCGGCAGCAGCATACCCGCCAGAATGGCGATGATCGCGATCACCACCAGGAGTTCTATAAGGGTGAAATCCCGCGTTTTTACCCGTTTTTCAGTTCGTTTGCTGTCCATTATGGTCTCTCCTCTCGTTTTTTATTCGGCAGTTGATATTCCAGAACTAAACTGGTCTAGCATACTATATTATAACCGAAAAAACAGTAATGTCAAGGTCTTTCGAGAAAAAAAAACGTTTTTTCCGGACCGGCGGCCGGCGGACCGGGACGAAAAGTCTCATCCCGAATGACGGATCGACAGGGTGGTTTTCAAAACCACATTATGCGGTTCGAGACCCGAAATCAGGTCTTTGAGCAGAGCAAAGGCGGCTTTCCCCATTTCGAAGGTCTGATAATCGAACGAAGTGAGAGACGGTGAAATGATCTCGCACATATCGGTATTGTCGGCCCCGACCACCGCGATCTGTTCGGGAATGCTGATCCCGGCTTCATGAAGAGTCTGGATCACTCCGATCGCCATGGAATCATTCGCGCAGACAATGGCATCGGCATCCAGTTTGCCGTGTATCCACAGGGAACGGATCACGGCGGCCGCCTGTTTCCGGTCGAATTTAGCAGGAATGATATGATCCGGAGGCAGGCTCATCTTATGAGTTTTCAGTGCATCGAGGAATCCGCGGAGACGTTCCCTGCCGGGATACGAGGACTCGATGCCGGAGACATAGAGAAATCTGCGGTGACCGCGCCGGATCAGATGCCGGGTGAGTTCGTATGAGGCGCCGTAGTTATCCACGTTCACACACGGCACGCCGTCGGCCGGATCGATGGAAATCCCCACCGCCTTGAAATTTTCCCGGCGGAAAGTTTCGATCCAGCAGGCCGGCATGGGAGTGCCGTAATAGATCAGACCGGCGATCTCCTTGTTGCGGAACCAGTCGAAAACCGCGTTTTCCTGAATCTTCGGAGAAAGGATCTGGCAGCTGAAGCGGTAGCCCGCCGCATCGGCCGCATCGGCAATGCCGCCGATGATGCCCGCCACATTCAGGTCCTGGAACGGAGAATTCCGGCAGACCGAGATGTTTTCATTCAGCAGGATGCCGATATTCTTGACCTGGTCGCTGTTCATCCGCTGAGCGTGAATGTTGGGACGGTAATTGACCTTGGCACAGAAATCCAGGATCTTCTTTTCGAGTTCGCGGCTGATCCGCTGGTTATGCGCTTTTCCGCTCAGGACAAACGAAACCGCACTCTTGCTGACCCCGAGCTCGCCGGCAATCGTGGACAGGGAATATTTTTTCGGTTTTTCCCGTTTCATCTTATCCGTTCCTTCCGTAATTTCAGGTAAAATAGCTTCTTCTGTTCCGAATTGCAAGCGGACAATATAAAATAAAGAAATTTTTCCCGTCTGCGGACTTGACATCGCCCGCAGATGTGCTAAATTAGTATAGCTAAAAATCTGGTTTTTAAACCAGACGGCAAGCAAAAACGAAAGGACTGCAGGTATGGACAAAGTTAAAGTTGGAGTCATCGGATGCGGTAATATGGCGCAGCAGGCGCATATCCCGTCCATCAAAGCCAATCCGGATGCGGAACTGACCGCGATCTGCGATTTCCGGAAGAAAGTCACCGCCGATCTCTGCCGTCGATGGGATATTCCTTTTGCCACAGACAGCATTGCCGAACTGCTCGAACAGGATCTGGATGCCGTCTACATTCTGACGCCGCTGCCGGCGCATCTTGCCAACATCAAGGCCGCTCTGGCGGCAGGCAAAGCGGTCTTCACCGAAAAACCGGTGGCGATGTCAGCCGCGGGCGTGCGCGAACTCGCCGCGATCCCCGGCAAGGGCGTCTCGGTCGGCTACATGAAACAGCATGAGACCAATATCCGCAAGATGCGGGAGATCCAAAGCCAGTCCGACTGGGGCAAACTGCTGTTCATCCGGAACCATTCCTTTGTCGGCAAACAGTGGAACGGTGCTCTGAACCAGCTGGTCAAACCGGTCACTTCCGATGAAAAGAAGGCGCTCGATCTCTCCAATCTGGACCCCGCTCCCGCCTGGCTGAAAGGCGAACGCGATGAAAAATTCTATTCCTACGACAATCCGTATTACAGTCTGCTGGACACCGGCTGCCATTCGGTCAATCTGCTGCACCACCTGGCGGGCGTGGTTCCGAAAGTGCTGGGAGTGAACGCCGGAAACGGCGTGACCGTGGTCCATTTCGATTTTGCCGGCACTCCGGGCGAACTGGAATTCTGCGTCAACTTCCGGATGGACCGCTGGGACGAGGTGACGGAACTGTATTTCGAGCGGGCCTCGGTCCGTATTCTCACCCCGCCGCCGCTGAACCGGCAGGCTTCCGCCGTCGTCGAGATCTATTCGGAAAGCAATGGTCTGCATCAGAATCTCGTGCTGGAAGACACCCGCCGGTGGGCATTCCAGCTGGAAACCGACAGTTTTATCAAAAAGGTCAGGGAAGGCTGCTGCAGTTCCGATCTGGACGAGGCCGCCGGCGATCTCGAAGTCATTGAACAAATTTATCAAACCATCACAGGAGCATGATCATGAAAGCAGCGTTTCACACCGGAGTCAAAGAAATCACCGTCCGCGAAGTTCCCAAGCCCGTTCCGGGTCCGGATCAGTATCTGGTCCATATCAGCCATTGCGCGATCTGCGGATCCGACACCTGGTTCGACAAGCCAGCGAAACCGAATGAACCGGTCCACGGCCACGAAGCGGTCGGCATTATCGAGGCTTGCGGCGCCAACGCCACGCGCTACAAGGTCGGCGACCGGGTGGTCTGCTATGCGATCAAGGGCTGCGGCAAATGCGCTTACTGCAAGGCCGGCAATCCAACCAACTGCCAGTCCGGCAGAAAGTATATCGAAGGCGGCTTCCAGCAATACGCGCTCTATGAAGACGACCGGCTGTTCCCCTGCCCGCCGGAAGCCGATTCCGCGATCGCCTCGCTGTTCTCCGATGCCATCGGCGTGCCCTTGCGCGGTCTGCGCCGCGTCAAACCCGAACCGGACGACAAGGTCTGCGTGTGGGGACTCGGTCCGCTGGGCCTGCTGCAGGTCATGTTCCTGAAGGCCGCGGGCGTCAAGACGATCATCGGGCTGGATACCGTTGATTTCCGGCTGAAAAAGGCGTTGGAGCTCGGAGCGACTCATACCGTCAATCCCGCCGCGGAAGATCCCGTGGCCGCCGTCCGGAACATCTGCGGCGGCATCGGCGCCGACAAAGCTTACACCTATGTCCGCAATGACAAAGCCACCGAAACCGTGTTCAAATGCACGAAAGAATGCGGCACGATCTGCTCTTTCGTGGGACTGAACGGCCAGGCCCCCATCAATATGCCGGAATACATGGAACGCACCCTCGTCTGGTCGTTCTATTTCACCCCGAATGAATACGAAGACAACATGAAATTCATTCGCGACCACCATATCGACCTGAGCAAGATCGTCACGCACATCGTTCCCCTGGACCGGATCAACGAAGGATTCCTCAAACGTTTCGATTATCAGAGCCAGTCTCTGAAAGTCGTGATCAGCATGGAGTGAGCGATGGACGCCGCACTGTTCAGGAAAAAAGTAATGGGCTGCTGGCTGGGCAAAGCCGTCGGCGGCACGCTCGGCCAGCCGTATGAAGGCTGCGACGGTCCGAACGATCTGACCTATTACGATCCGCTCCCGACCGACATGGTCCCCAACGACGACCTGGATCTGCAGGTGCTGTGGAGCTGCGTGATGGACGCCATGGAACAGCCCATGGTGGACCGGCACGTGCTGGGCCAGGCCTGGCTTGATCATGTGGATTTTCCCTGGGATGAATACGGGATCGCGATCCGCAACCTGAAAATGGGGATCCCGGCTCCCTATTCCGGCAGCTATGACAACTGGTTCACCGAGGGTCTGGGCGCCGCCATCCGCAGCGAACTCTGGGCCTGTCTGGCGCCGGGCAATCCGCAGCTGGCCGCCCGTTTCGCTTATGAGGACGCCTGCGTGGATCATGCCGCAGACGGGATTTACGCGGAACAATTCTGGTCCGCCGTGGAAAGCATGGCATTCGCGGAAAGCGATCTGGACAAACTGCTGGATACCGGTCTGTCGGTCATCCCGCAGGACTGCCGTTTCGCCAATATGGTCCGCGATGTCCGGCAGCAGTGTGTCTCCAATCCCGATCCGCGGACGCTCCGCAAACATATTCTGGAACGCTGGGGCAGCGAAAGTTTCACCAACTGCGTGATGAACGGCGGATTCACGGTCATGGCGCTGATGCTCGGCAAGGGCGATTTCAGCAAATCCATTTGTCTGGCGGTCAACTGCGGACGCGATGCGGACTGTTCCACAGCCACGGTCGGTGCCCTGCTCGGACTGATCGATCCGGACTGCATGGATCCGAAATGGCTCGCCCCGATCGGCCGCAAACTGGTCCTGAACAAAGGCATCCGCAATATTCAGGCTCCGGCTACGATCGACGAGTTCACCGATCTGGTGATCAGCCTCGGCAAACGCGTCAAACTGAACGAAAAAGCCGGTGAAGTTCCCGAACCGGACTGGAGCAGATTCACGATCTCCGCCGACTGCGGCTGGTTCGGCCCGTGGTTCCATCAGGACGACAACCGTTTTGCGCCGAAACTGCCGGAACGGACTTTCCGGAAAAGTTTCCCCGGCAATTTCGCGACTCTGCCGAGCAGCGAATTCCCGCATGACAAACTGCTGATGATGCGGTTCCGTTTCGAGCTGGAAGAAGCCCGGCTGGTCCGGATCATGTTCAACACCAATGCAAACAACCGGGTCTGGATCGACGGCGCTTATGCGTTCGGCCGTGAAGGCGGCAGAATGGCGCCCAGTTTCCACCGTGCCCCATGCAATCAGTTCGAGGATATGGAACTGGCGGCCGGGACGCATGAATTCCTGGCCGGGATCGCCCCGCTCGACGGCATCGAAACCATCAGCTTCGTTTTCGGCGTCAGCGACCGGAAATCCAGACAATGGATCCCGGTCAAATGGCTATAATATCGGCTGTTCGGTTCTGACCGGTCACCCCCTGCCCTTCAGCGCAGACCTGAAAGTCTGCTGAGATCCGGCAGGGGTATTTTTTTTTGCCGAAGAGGCAATCAGGAGACGTTCCTGCCGTCCGGACGATTACTCAGCGCAGCTCGTAAGGAATCGAATTTTCCGATCCGCCGACAACTTCCTTCGCCGTGATTTTCCAAATGCCTTTCGGGTCGGACAGGGCGAACGGCAGCAGCATTTCCGCTTTTCCTTCCTTCATCAGCAGGTTTTTGCGGTAATGCCTGATCTCTTTGCCGTCGGGGGCGAAGAACCGGATCCGGACTGCACTGTCAAGCGGGTAGACCCCGCTCACTTTCAAGCAGCCGTTCAATATCTTCAATGCTCCCGGAGCGGTTTTCCGGGGAAGGACCGCGAAAGCGTATGGGATCCCCTCGCCGAAAGGAAGCGACAGGGAAGCGGTCTCTCCGTAATATCTGCCGTCGACCAGATTGTAGGCATGTCCTTTGGCCGGGAACGTAATTTTGACTTGCCGTTCTTTCTTCTCCGGGGAAAGCATGGCAAACAGCCGGTTTCCGGAACGGTCCTGCCGGATATAATGATAAGCATGCCGGTATGGTTTGCCAGTCATGGAGTCGGCAAGGAGAATCCGATTCCGCCGGAATTCAGGCTGCCTCTGCAAAACGGCTTCCAGCCGGTTCTGTTCCTTTTCGATGATCTTCGCATTGTCCGGCGAACCGGGATATTTCAAGGCGTCCAGATAAACCGTATCGGGATTCGGAATCAGCAGATGGCGTTTATCCCTGAACAGTCCGGCCAATGCGGGTTTGCTCCGCAGTTTGCAGTTCTGTTCCCGCCGGGCCGGTATGCCTTCCGCAATCACGCAGCCGCCGTTTTCGGCAAAACGGAGAACCGCCGCAATTTCCTTATCCGACAATGCGGAGGAATCCGGAAGGATCAGCGTTTTGAAAGTTCCCTTGTCCAGAATCCCCTGTTCCAGCTGTTCATAGGAAATGAAATCGAATTCGCATCCTGTATTCCGGAGCAGGGCAATATATTTTTCCCGGAGCAGCCGGTGCTGATCGCGGAGGTTTTCGATGAACGCCGCCCGGATGGACGCCTGGGAATAGAGCACTGCCGTCTGCGGCGCCGACCGGAACGAATTCAACATGTATTTCCCCGTCCCGGAAGTCAGCCGGGTGATATGCGGCAGGGTATCGGAAAGACCTTTGGAATAACGCCAGTCCGGACGAACCTGTGACGCATAACTGAATCCCATGATCCCCTTGAAGCCGAGAAAGACCGTTTCCCAGACCCGGTTTACGGCGGAAGCGCCCATACCCCCATATCCCCACCGCCACGGCATGAACTCCGCGGACTTGCGGAACGAACGCTGGATTTCGTGCTGGCCGCCGACATAATAGTTCATCAGACTGTTGAATACTTTCATCTGACGCCACCAGTCCATTCCGCCGTAAGCGGTCGGGTTCTGGGTGCCGGAAATGGAAATGCGGCATTCCGGATCGGTTTTGAGCGATTCCATGCTCGCGGTCCGGACGATGTTTTCCAGACGGGAATCCATGAATTCCAGGTGATCGGCCCAGGCCGCGACATGTTTTCCTTTGGCCGCCCAGATTTCCTGCCGGGTCTGGGGAAGGACATCCGCCCATGTGGAATATGCCGTTTCCCAAGCCTGATTCAATCGGTCAAGCGAACCGTAGCGCTTCTGTAAAAACTTGCGGAATTCACCAAGACAATGCGGGGAGAAACAGAAGTCTACCGGAAGTCCTCCGTAACTGGTGATGGACTGTTCGTCGCCCAGCCAGATGAAGCGAAGGGCGTATCCGTAAAGATCCCGGCTCGTTTTGGAAAAAGTTTCCGCGGTTTTCTTTTGAAACGCCGGATCGGAAAGACAGGGTTTGCGCACCAGTTTCATCTTGTCGCCGGTTTTGGTATAGTCGGCGGGTTCACCCGCCCGCCCCAGGCCGACCCCGCCCAGCACCGTCGGATGGAAATTGAACCGGACCGGGAAACGCAGCGCAAGGCTGCTCCAGTTGGATATAAGCGTCTTCACATTGATATCATGCAGTAATTCCGCCTGTTCCTTCCAGAGGTAAAAGCGGACTCCGTCACCGGTCATCCAGGTGCCGACTTCATAGTCGTCCCATTTGAGCTTGTCTGCGGCCGGACGTCCGAGGAAGAACGTTTGCCGTCTGTCGATGGCTTTCTGATCTTCCAGCAGCCGGGCGGTCAGCGTATAAGACCGGGCGGGCAGTTCATTCCTGATCTTGAGCCGTCCGGAAAGGTTTTCCGCCGCATCCAGAATGGTTTCCGCGATTACGCGGTCATAGGAATCAGTCATCGTCACATGCACCTGTTTTCCAGCGGTTTTTCCGGTGATCTTGAGCTGGAAAGCGACCTCTTCCCCCTCGGAATAGGCGGTTTTGCCGGTTTTCAGGCCGGAGATCGACGCCGCCGGCTGGTATTCGAACGGCCAGGAGCCCCAGTTCAGGACTTCCCCGTTCAGGTTCCGGATAATGACCGACAGGCTCTGCTTCCCCGCAAACGGCGCGGTTTGCAAGGGCAGGATAACGGTCTGTTTCCCCGGTTTCAAAGCCACAGTCCGAACGACCGAGTATTTTCTCTCCTGAAAACGATCCATGATGAAAACTGCCCAGCGGGTTTCCCCGGCGAAGGAACTGTTCAAGGTAAAGGCGGCCCGGCCGTCTTTGATTTCCGTTCCGGCAAAGGTTACCGGCATCGACCGTCCTGCCGCATGCAGAATCGTTTTCGCAATCAGCGAATAGTAGAATTCATGGGGACTGCCGCGATCCGGATAGAAATCCTGAAGATCGGGAGTCAGACCCGCCGAGGTGCCGAAACGTCCGAACCTCGCGCGGTAATTCAGCGCCAGGATGCACCCTTTGCCGAGTCTGCTTTCCACCAGGTAGGGAATCCCTCCGGCTTTGGCGTGGACTTTCCCGTTTGCCCGGTAACGGTAAATGCTTTCTTTGCCCAGCAGTTCGAACGGGATCCCGGCAAAGGTGTCCGTGACCGCTTCCGGAACCGCTTTCAGTGTGCCTTTGCGATCTTTCAGCGGCAGAAAATCAGCGGGTTTGTCCGCCCCGATGTAGACCAGTCCGGCACCGTTTCTGACCTGATCCAGCAAACGTTTCCGGACGGGTGCAGGAAAGACATCCCACGGAAATCCGCCGATAAGGATCGCGTCATATTTGCCCCCCGCCGCTTTTTTCAGGTTGTTATCGATATCGACCCAGGTCAGAATTCCGAAATGATCGCCGTTCGAATAATTCGGATTCATCATCTTCCGGGCAAAATTAGCCAGTCCCAGATAAGTGGTTTTCCAGTCCATATCCAAGGTCAGCCCCAGACGCAGGATTTCCGGAATATTGGTGTAACTCACCAGCGCCAGAACTTTCAGTTTTTTACCGGGGAGCGGTTTCGCCCAGGGAATATGCGGCATCGGCCGGTTCAGTTTGTAGTCGGTCAGGTCCATACTTTTGATGGAACTTTCCATTTTCCGGACCAGAGGAGAGAGCGTCCACTTCTCTCCGCTTTCTCCGAAATCGACCGCGGCATTCAGCCTGGCGACTTCCTTCCCGTTCATTTTCAAAACGACTTCCAGTTCGAGCAGACCTTCATCCTTCCGCATGACTTCGGCTTTGAAAGAACGCACCAGCCCGCAATCGGGGAAGTCGAGTTCCGCTTTTTTCAGACTGGTCCATTCGCGGTCTTTCGGACGCTTTGCGAAGAGTTCAGCCGAGACAGGGCCGCTGCGGCCGTTATAGACTCTGATCTCCACAGGGACTTTGTCGCCCGGCTCGGGCGCAGCGGTTCCGCAGTCGATCTCCCCGACCAGACCCGAACCTGCCCCGGAAACTTTTTTCAACCCCGTAAACGGAATCACTTCCACTTTCGTATGGTAACGTTTTCCGGCGTCGACCCCGAACGGCACCATCCGCCATTCGAGGGTCGGAACTTTGTCTTTCGCAAACCAGCTGTAAAAAGTCCTGACTTCCTTTTCCGGCATGGTCAGCGCCACGCCTTTTCCGCTCGGTGCGACAGCTGCGATCCAGCCCCGGGCCGGACGATGAAACCAGATGTCATTCGGACGGGATGCCGGACTCACTGCCCGGATGCCGTCTTCCGTCGGATAATAATTCGTGCACTTTTCTTCGGAAACGGCAAGGTTGGTATGGATCAGGATCGCATAATTCAGCCTGGCCATTGCTGCCGGCATGTTTTCGAAAGCGTAATCAATGCTCAGGATCCGGTCATTGTCCGATATCGAATAAGTTTTATGCACTTTGAGGAAATCGATCCCTCCGCCCTGATGGTTTCCCTCGGATTCGATGACAAAGCGCCCGTCTTTTTCAAAGGTTCGGAATTGAAACGGTCTCTCCCGCAAAAAATAGCGAGACGTCGGAACATTCCAGACGTTTTCAGTAAAACAGCCCACCGCATCCGGATCCGTCAGCTCCGTCTTCGCCGGTTTGTAAACGATGCTCATTAATCTTCCGCCGAAGGAATTGAAGTTCAAACGCCAGTTCCGGTTTTCCGCCTGAAGGTAAACGAACCTTCCATCGGAAGAGGTTACATTCCGGGTTTCGGCGCCGTATGCGGCGGCCATACCGAAAACCAGCAGAAGCGCAAATTTGTTCAATTTGTTCATGTCCTATCATTTTCCTTAATAATTACTTATTACATCCGCAGATCCGGATTTCACCGATTTGCATGTGAGCATCGCCGACGGCCTTGATTTTCACCCGGACCGCTTTCCCCGGTTTCTCCACCCGATAGACATAGTCCTTGCAGGTGGCGTCTGTGTCTTTATTGCCGGATTTCCAGGGCGCATGATAGGTTTTGACGATCACGGGCGAACCGAATTCGCCGGAACCGTCATCCAGGGAAACATGAAGCTCTTTGAGCATATACCATTTCGTATATTTCCGCACGGTGATTTCGATCAATGACAAATTGCCGGTATGCGGCAATTCGCAGGTGATCTCCCTCGAACCGTTTTTCCACAAGATGCCGGTATGGTCCATTCCGTCGCAGAGGGAGTTTTCGGTTTTTTCCGTTACGCGGGGATCGATACGGTAAGAGAAGGTCAATTCGTCCGGATACTTCATCACTTTTCCCCGGGAAGCCCGGCGGATCATCTTCTTTTCATTGTTTGCATCCATTTCGGTGCCTGTTTCCGCCTCTGCGGAACCGTCCAGGGCGGCATACCACCGGCACCCCGGCCCCGGTTGGACCGTCTTTCCGTCCAGACCGGCCTGCCACAACTTGCGGATCGTTTCCGCATCCAGCGGCAGGGAATAGACTGCCGCCTCATCGATCAGCCCGGCAAAAACCGGGCCATTATAGTGGGCGGAATTGTAACCCACTGCGAATTTTCCGTTGTTCAGGGCGGACGGGAGCACGACACCTGTTCTTCGTGCCTTCAGCAGACCGTCCAGATAAATGGCGATAAACCCTTTCCCGCCGACGTTTCCCCAGGTGAATGCCGCATGATGCCATTCCCCGCCTTTGAGCTGGACCGGCAGCCGCAATCCGACATACTTCCCCTGATCGTTCCGGAAATTCAAAGCTATGGCATTCCGGTCGAATTTGCAATAGATCCAGCCCGGCTTGTTTTCCCCTGCGGACCACAGCATTTCCGCCGGTTTTTCCGCCATGTCCCGGTCCAGTTTCAACCAGCAGCAAAAGGTGCCCTGTCCCGGCTTGAATACGGAGGAGTCCGCCACGATCCTGCCCCGGTGCGCCAGCCCGATTTTCCCCGGCTCGAATCCGGCGTTTGCTCCGGCGGATACCGCTAAGAAAACTGCGGCGGCCAACAATAATTTCATCCTGTCCATTCTTTCTCTCCTGATTTACTTTGTCGGGGTCCAGAAAAGGGTTTTATCCGTCCCATTCAGTTTGGAAATCTGAACGGAAGTCACATGAAAATCCAAAAACAGAACGTTTGCTCTCCAGTTGTGCCGTTGTGCATAGAATCCCCGGTTGTTCTGTCGATAAGAACCGACCTGATGCGAATAATTGCCCGTTTTCATATCAACAACCGTTGTTCCGGCACGCTGGGAATCCATTACAATGGCAGTTTTGCTCTGCTGTTTGAAAATGTAATATCTATTTGACAGGAACGGCGTACCGTCATGCTGGTTGAACCCGTAGGATGGGGTACCCCTCGAGCCGGGATCAAATCCATTATATCCCTGAGCTGTTTTACAGCGGAGGTTTTTCACGCTGATATAGATTCTTCCCACACTGTTGTATCCGCCGGTCAGGCGGTTGCTCCAGGCTTGATTCGCGTTATACCACGAGGCCATATACGGATATAAATGGCCATTGTTATCGTCCGCATAATTGAAAAAACCCAGCCCGATCTGCTTGAGGTTGTTGATACAATCCACTTTCTGTCCCGCCAGCTTGGCATTGTTCAGCGCAGGAAGCAGCATGCCGGCCAGGATCGCGATGATCGCGATCACGACGAGGAGCTCTATCAAGGTGAATTCCGGTTTGAATTTTTGATGTTTCTGACTCTTCATCTTCATTTTTCTCCTGAGCCAATTTCAAAACGTTTTGGCTCTTCTTGTTAAAAAGTTGATTTTTTCAGCGTCAAACCAATTTTGACGCATCGACAGCGTTTTTTTCTTGAACAAGTCACGAAAAATCATGTTTCAGTGCGTAGACATCCTTACCAATCGCAATTGGCTTTGTTATATCAACAGCTCTTCTGTTATTGTATATCTCTGTTATTTGCATAGGAAAGCGACCGTTTCGAAATGAGGAACGTATGGAGATAGACCAGACGGTTCGATTCGGAAATGCCGCATTTGTGATATTCCAGCAGCTGCCGGAGCGCCCGGCGTCCCGCAGCATAAAACGGCTGGCAGACGGTCGTCAGTTCATCATCCGCGGCGATGCCGTCAAAACCGACTACGGAAATATCATCCGGCACGGAGATCCCCAGTTCCCGCAGCGCTTTGATGCACCAGAGCGCGATCTCATCGTTCTGGCAGCAGTAGACCGTCGGCAAATCTCCATCGGCTTTCTTTTTTTTCAGTGCGGAGAACATCGCCCGGTAAGAGGAACAGGAGAAGCAGCAGTAACGGTCATCGCAGTCCAGACCGTATTCGTGAAGGACCTCACGGATCTCGCCCGGCCGATGGGATGCCGCATAGGAAAAGCAACCGTCGTTTCCCCGGTCTTCAAAACGGGAAGAAGCCAGGACCAGTCCGACCTTCTTATGGTTCATGGCAAGAAATTGTTCCGCCAGGGCGCGCGCCCCGGAAAATACGTCGAAAAGCACTGCCCCCACATTCGGCATTTCCGGATAAGCCGAAATCATGACCTGCGGCAGGTGTTCGTTTTTCATCACCGCTTCCAGCGGACGGTCCGGGTAATGGCCCCGCCCGCCGAGATGGACCACTCCGACCAGCCTCTTCATCAACACAGCATTGAATTGCGAAATTTCCTGGGGGGAGGCTGAGGCATTCGGCAGTTCCAGCATGATTACGGCAATCTTCTGTTCCGCAGCAGCATCTATGATGCCTTTGATATATTGCAGGCAGAATCCACCCGAGGTTCCAAGCACATCTGAAAAACGATACGGGAGGAGGATCCCGATATTGGGATAGGGTTCCATGTTGTTCCGGGAGAAATCCTTCGAAACTTCGAACACTTTCGGCGACCTTCTCCGGATCACCCCCTGTTTTTCCAGCTCGGCGTATGCCCGGCGGACGGTAAGACGATTGACTTCCAGGATGTTTGCAAGCTGCCGCGCGGACGGCAGGACCGTCCCGTCTAATGAATCTCTGGCTATCAGCCGCCGTAATTCATCGGCCAGCTGGACCGTCAACATTCTCGGCTGTCCCAGATCAAGTCTGATTTCAGAAACATTCAGCTGTTTAGTCATTCCGACCGGTTCCTTTCCACAATCAATTATAACGGAAAACCATAAAAAAACAATTCCATTTTGAAAAATACAGCCTTTTTTGGGATTGCAATGGCTTACTTAAATAAGCCATCTTTTGGGCATGAGAATCAAAAGGGACGGCTGCTTCTCCTCCGTTTGAGGTTTTGCAACTGCCCCTTTTGATGCTTTGCGCAGTTTATCGGGTATTTTTTAGTTACCGGACGGGCGTGAATGATCGGGAGCCGCCGTCGATTCGGAAAGTGCCTGCCGCACGGTCGGCAGACAAACGGCCGCCGCCCGGAAGAAGCAGATTTTCCAGCGTCACCTCCGGCCATTTTTCCGGCATGCCGCGGAACAGATACAATTTGTCGAACCGCGTATAGGCGCACATCTGGGTGAACGCATCCAGGAAACCGCCGCAGCCGTCCAGCTGCATGACTTCATTCTCATCTTTCGGTTTGGCAATGTCATGTCGCCGATGGGCGATCAGACTCAGCATCCGGGGCAGATAGACCGTGCAGAGGCCTTCGTTGACGAAGATCTCGCGCCAGATATCGAACAGCTGCATCGGCGCCTCGCGCAATCCCATGCGGGTATAGATGATGTTCGCCCACGGGATACACCATTCGCTCCATTTGCCGATGCCCATGGAGATCCAGTGATCGATACTGTTGGAAAGGACCGTTTCCATTTCCGGATCGAAAGTTTCCGGCAGGGAATCGAACGGCCAAATACAACCCAGATGCGAATGATGGCGATGGCAAACCTCGAGGTCCTGACCTTCCCAGATGCCGATGCGCAATTCATTTTTGCCCGAATAGGAATCATACCCGCCGACCGTCGTATAGTGCGGTATTTTTTCCAGGATCTGCCGCCAGACCGGACGTTCCTCCCGCTTCAATACGGCGGAAAGTTCGATCAGGATCGAAGCCAGCTTGCGGATGGCGGCGAGCTGATACGACGGGTTCCGACCGGCAACCGAGTTCATGTTGCGGTTGGAGCTGGCATATTCCGCGGAGATTGCCAGAGGGATATTGAAATCGCGCAGCATTTCCTCATATCCGCGCATGATCCCATAAATATAGGGATACGCCCGGTTTTTCAGGAAATCGAGGTCGTTTGTGGAACGGAAATAGTCATAATACAGCAAAGCGGTCCACGCGCCGCAGGCCGGATCGAGCACGGACCCGCAGGAGATCCAGCCGACCTGCTGTCCGCGGTCGTCCACCGCGTGAGTCTGCCACAACGCATCGTCCACGCCGAACAGCGACTTGGCGTTGTGTTTCATCGCAGACTGGAACGCGGGACTTTCGATCATATCGAAAAGCGGGATCAGATGTTCGGGGATCCCCAGCCGGACCAGCGGCCCGTAAATCATCTGCATATTGACGTTGAAATGGAAATCGCCGGACCACTGCGCTTCCTGATATTCCTCGTGCCACGGCCCCTGCAAACCTCCGGCTTTGCCGAACGGACAAGTCGCCGCGCCGAGCTTGTAAAGATTGAAATCATAGAACCGGTTCCACCAGGTATCCGGCGTGATCACACGGGCGGTTTTCGCACAAAAACCACGCCACCATTCCGCCGTAAACGCCAACTGTTCTGCGCGCTTGGAATCATCGCCGATGTCATCGGTAAAAATCTTGTACCCGTAAGCGGTTTTGACCGCGCGGAAGGTCATGGCGGGATCTTCGGGCAGCACGATCCGCCAGCCGTCGGGCAGCAGCTCATAAGGCGCCACGCCGCGTTCCGCATTGAATGCCCTCACCTTCGGGAAATCCGAGGCCGGATGCAGTTTGACGCCAATGATCGCCCCGGCGGGATCGTCCAGATACAGAATATTCTGTTTCAGGACCAGGACCAGAGACAGCGCCGCACCGTTGTTCAGCTTCACGTTCAGTTTTCCCGCGGCATAAATCAGTTCGGCGGAAACGGGTTTCACGCCGTCGGGAAAAATGAAATCAAACCGTCCGACCGCCAGTCGGCGGGGACGTCCGATAAACTGCTGCATCCGATGAAACTGTTTGCTGACCGAATGATCGAAATGATGCTGTTCCGCATAATCGACCAGGCCTGCGTAGGAGTCGCGTTCGTCGATCAGTTCGCCGCCGCGGTGATCCCAGAGATCGTTTTGATTGACGGTAATATTGAGCGTATCGCCACCCCAGACCAGCGCTCCGAAATTACCATTGGCCATCGGGACGCCGCAGTGAGGACGCTGCAGCGGAAATGTAAAAGAAATGCCTTGATTCATGTGTTTCCTTTGTTATTGCTGAAAATCCAGCCATTCTTCTTCGAAAAGTCTGTGATTTATTGAAAAACCAGCGTGACATATTGAGCAATATCCTGTAATCCGGCACTGCCGTCCGGAGAAAAAGAGAGCCAGTAACGGGATGCGGCATCCGAAGTCCGGTTGTTGTCATGAATAATGAAATTGAACCGCAACCCGTTTTCTTTTACCGGTTTCAGCTTGAGAGAAGCTAACGGAACGGCCATTTCGTAAATGGTGAAAATCCCGTTTCTGGTAACTTTTGCCGGCCAGTTCAGAAACGCGTTCCGAGGCAATCCGGCGCAATTGGAATATGGTCTGCACTCATTTTTTCTTCTCAGGGCTTGAACCACAAGGTAATCAGCACTTCGAACCGGACGGCTGATCCGGTCCTGCCGTTCCTGCATGGATCGTTCCAGCCGTCCCCGCAATTCTGCCGGAAGGCCGTACCGGGAGGTAAAGCCGATCTGGATGGCATCGTCTTTCCAGACATACCTGCCGGCATACCGCTGCTGATGGACCTGATCTTTCACCTTGACTCCCAGATACAAATTCCGGTCGTCATACCCTATCGCATACTCCGCACTGATGTCGCTGCCGTCCCATTTGAAAAGGCCCCATTCCGGGATCAAGGCCCGTTTGGGATAAACATTGTCAGGAATTATCAGTTTTCCCTGTGCGGCTTGCGTAAACCATTGTCCGGAACCATCAAATTCCGGCGGGTCGATCCGTTTTACAGGGAACGTCTGGAAGTTGAACGGCAGATCGCAGCGCCGTCCATCCGATTGGATCAGGTAAAATTTACCATTCTTCCGGACCGGGATCCGGAACATTCTGGTTTCATTCGGTTTCAGTTCAACAGCAACCGTTTTTCCGCTGGGAAGTTCGACTTTTACCTTATGGATGACATTTTCCCGGTTGGCCAGGAACACGACGCCTTTGGCCGCACTCGCCATATAACCGCCGCCGATGACCGGGGTCTGAATGACGGGCTGAGCCTCCGACAGGGATCGATCAAGTTTTTCCACGGGGACATTGAGGGTCAAGTAGACCGGGTCCTGAGTCAGAAGGATCTCATGTCCGCCTTCCGTCATTTTCACCGTTCTTCCCACCAGGTCCGTCCTGATTGCCGGACCGGGCAGTTCCAGCTTCAGGATCATCGGATCTTTAATGCTCCACAGAGCGGCAATGGATTCATTCCTGGAATTGGTGAAAGTGTAAATGTAAATATCATTCCCCAGCCGGATTTCCTTGGAAGGTTTGGCAAAAGCCAGGATCCGGGCAGTGGTCGCATACACGGCTCCCGGCAGAAGCGG